>NZBO01000055.1 GCA_002686315.1 archaeon
TGACATTCGCCATCCAGACATTAAAATATCTGTTACTTGACCAATTATCTTATCACCTGCTTTGAGGACATAAGGCCCACCTAACGCAGTTACTTTTGCCACTCGTCCTGCTAAGGAAAATAATCCTAATACGTTCGAGTGAATGTTTTCACCTTGCCGATAGGTGTTATCTCCAGGGAGATAATCCATGCCTTCAGCAACTATTTGTCCAGGAATAACTACATCCCTGTTTTCAACTTTAATATTACTCATTTTTTATGTATCCGCGCTCATTATATATCAAAAAAAGATACTCGCGGATCCTCCATTTTTATCTATTTTTACTAGAAAAGGGCTGTTTTTTAAAAGGGTTTTGGTTATTTTGAAAGATTACCGATACCGATTCACAATCCAGCCCATAGCAACCACAATAAGAATAACTGGCAACCATGGAATATTGATAGCCACAACACCTACTTCTTCAAGTAACCACACAACTGCAAATAATAACACCAATACGGCAAACATCGGAAATTTTCTCCGTCTCATTCTACTATAACCTCGCCATGCGTGACATTATTCAACTCAGAGATGAAATCGGGCGCCATCCCCGCGGGTAATTCTACTGTTACAACCCACGAGCCATCCGATTTCCAATCTTCCGACTTGACGGTATGCTTCCTGACCAATTGCTGCATCTTGCCAGCATACGATCCAGGTATTGTAATAACTAACTCTTTCTTCTCGATACTAATAGGGATGATTGGTCGCAATTTCGCAATAATGGAATCAAACTGCTCCTCGACTGGTTTATTATCATCCACATGAATCTTTCCTTGCTCCATTGCAAGTTCAATTCTGGTAACTGGATGGGGCAACCCTGTTTTTGGATCAACCGCTTGCTGGTTAATCATATGCACTAATTTCTTGCGTCGCTGTTCACGTTCCTGCGCTCGGTGTTCGGAGGTAACTTGTACCTCTCCTTTCGTCAGAATTATGTCGGCAACTTTATCTGTATCACTTGTCTCAAACGCATTCTGTAACTCCGATTGTGATGCAACCTGTCCTTTCTTGGCATTCGTAAATATTTGATCTGCTAAAAGTACTTCTGATAAGGAAGCGTTTCCTTTTTTGTACTCAAGGGCTTTATCTGTATTGATAGATATTTCAAAGGTTTCCCCGTTCCGTTTTATTCTCGCTAAACTTAGTTTTTCTGACATAATATCATGAAGCAAAAAGAAGAATATAAAGGTTATGCATGATATCCTTCCACGACATCACAAAACTGTTCCGCAATTGGTTCCCAACCAGGTTCGTTTTTTGTGAATTCATGGTTACGTGTATCATAAACCATCTTAAAATCCGTTAATGAAAAGCGAACAGAAATAGACGCGCGAGGAGCGCCATACACAATACTTCTACTAACAGAAATTTTCCATCCAGGATTCTCTTTATCATAGACATCCCCATGTTCATACCAAACACTTGTTGATTTATCGTTTGGAAAATGTCGCGATTTACCGTACGCACCACCACTCCCTCGTTTCCAGCCAAGATTAGCGATATCATCACTGGAGATTGTACGTGCATCTTGCAACGCTTTCTTGACACGTTCATGTAATTCCATGATATCGAAGAGATACGTAAGAACATAAAGATGTGCGGGGACGAATTTCACCACAAAAAAAAGAATAGAAATAAATTATTTCACAAATCCTTTAATCTCGTCATTCCCTAACTTTCGATACCGCCGGTCAGAAGATTCCACAACAACGACATCAACCCGTTCGGTGTTAAAATCATTTTTCAGGAATTGTTTTATCGCGTCTAATCCAAATTTGATACCATCTTGCACTGACATTGGTTTATACTTCTTTTGAAGGAACGGTTCGATTTCTGGTGCCCCTTCACCGATAACAGTTGCTTTATACTGGAAATACAGACCGTACGGTTCCGTCACAAATAACCTAATTTCACCATCATCATCTATCCCGCCAACAAGCATACACACGCCAAACGGCCGAAGGCCAGCTGATTGTGTACAGATCTGCTTTAAGTCACAGATATCTTTCACAACGGTTAACGTATCAATGTTACTGTTATACGTTACTGCGTGCTGCTGCGCCTTTAACTGCACCCTATCTACCAAGACACGTGCATCTGAAATGATACCTGCTGCTGTTGCCGCGATATGAGTATCGACCTTGAACATTTTTTCAATCGCACCAGGTACAATTAATTTTGATGTGATTCGTTTATCAGAGACAAGCACAATTCCATCTTTACATGCGATACCAAGTGCTGTCGAGCCTTGCTTTACCGTCTTCTTTGCATATTCAACCTGTAATAATCGTCCATCGGGAGAAAACATTGTAATGGACCGATCATAGCCCATTTTATCCACCATTTGTTTATTCATCATAATAACCCACCTGCTACTTTTTTGAGTGTTCCTGCAACCTTCACAGATTGGATCGTCACAGAACTACCCTTAATTTTTTTGATTAGTATAAGTGCAGAGATACACTCATCAACATATTTATGGCTCACTTTTATTATAAATGTATTGTTTTTAAAGCGTTCTTTAATGAATAACGGAGCGGCTTTCGCAACACCTAACTCGCCAAGGAATGAATGAAGTGCGTCGGTAACGACATTTTTGACATCCGTTGCACTACACTGTTTCGAAGAATGTATCTTAAATACAATGTAGCGTTTTCTCGGTTTAAGAGATGGCATTAATTTCATAGAAAAAAGAAAGAGAAGAAATATATTTAAATCTATCCAAAGATAACTTCTTCTTCATCATCAATTAAGTCTGTATCATCTTCTGCTTGAACTTCTGGTTGTGCTGCTGCCGGCATTCCTGCTTCTGGAGTTACTTCCGGCGCTTGCGGTGCAAGCATCCCTGGATCGTTCGTCATCACATCTCGACTTCCCGCTTGCTCGACAACTTCGACTTTCCCAAATTTGCCAGATGATAATTGCTTCTCGCCTTTATATTCACTACACCATCCATTTTGGATGTGCACTTTATCGCCAACCTTTACAGCATCGACGTCATCGTTCCATAACGTTAATTTGACTTCGCCCGTTGCATCTTTCAAAATAGCGTTACAGACACGACCTGACTTCCCAAACTTCTCAAATGTTCGCGGTTCGTCTTTCGAGACAAGTTCCGCGACAAGATCAATATTTCCCTGATTTGCATTTATATCTTTTATTTCCATAAGGACCACCTGTTTTTGATTATGTGAGGCACAGTTGTTCGGTGTTTTATATAGATTTCTGTTCTTGGATTCACAATCCTTCCTTCAGCTGCATAACAGCAGCATGATACTTCTCCTGTAACTTTTTGGGAAGGGACACATAGAATTTCTGAATTTCCTTAAATTTGGCACGTTTATCTTTCGCTGTTCGTATTCCTGCGAGTAACGCATCCATCTTAGTACTGCCTTGCATATGCTCTTCTACTTTCCTCCGTGCATGCATAATCTTCTCATACGTTTTCTCTTTATGGTCGTGACTTACCTTCATATAGAGTTTGTACATAGCAAGATATTCCTTTTTCAAAAAGTCAAGTGATTGTTTCTCTGCATGGACAAAAAACGTCGCGAGTTTTCGGTGCAATTTTCGATGCGATGAAAAGTGACGAAATAAGACGAAGATAAGTAGTAAAAGAGCAAGGCTTCCAAGAGAAATAAATACAATTGTAAGTGTTGTGACCATCATAATCACTTCATAAGTTTGTCTACCTTGTCAGGATCCCACCCTTGCGAAATTAACCGCATTCGTGTTGTTGAATCAGATAATCCTTTTGCTCTGCTGCTCTTTACATATTGTTTCGCAGGTCCGAATTTCTTCTTATGCTGCACCATGACAACAACAAGCGCTGTGATGATACCAAGTAAGACGATAACACCTACAAGAGGTAAGAGCCAGTCAGGTAACCCCTTAGACGCAGGTTCCGAGAACGATACGTCTTCCTCTGTGCAAGACAGAGAGAAGGAATCACACTGGTCAGGACATGTTTGAATCGTTTGCCATTCTTCCCCATCAAACGAGCATCGCTGCAATTGACTACCAAAACATCGTTTCTCGTTTGGTGAACATATTGCGACGGAAGAATCTGAAGGAGCAACACGTGTGTTATCAAACTCTTCCCTAAATTGGTTTTCCGTCTCGGCACAAGATTGCCGCTCCGCAGGTTTGGAGACAGGGATAACACGATCTACTTGACCCGCACGTATTCTTGCATTGCAATTATCACTCCGTGTACAGCTTCTCGTTTGCACGCCATTTCGACACGCGCTAAATTGGCCGCAATCCCATTCTTGTGCACAGGTTATATCACGATCGCGTTCACCCGCTCCTTCAAGGAAATCAATATCATCCTCGATCTCTTCATCAAAATCATCACCATCTTTCATTCGAAAATGTAACTCGGCTTCGCCCACATAATTTGAATAGTTTTCAAGTAACCGTAACCGAAGCGTTTTATCATCACTACCTGGGCCGTCTAATAAATCTCGTAAGAAATTTCGCGTGGATTTAAATTGACCATCAGACCGGTCATGTCGTTGCGAGATTTCCACGCCGTCGTCATCTTCCACCCATACACGGACGTCATATTCCTTATCTTCCAAGTTACGTGCAGATATTTCCACTTCAAAACTGTTACTAAATACAAGGTCTTCATCCCAATCAAGATGCATTGTTATTTCGGGTGTTTCGTTATCTCCTTCCCCGCCATCACCGTCACCCTCTCCTTCTTGACCTTCTTGACCTTCTTGGCCATCACCTTCTTGACCATCGCCTTCACCATCATCTTCTGGTTCAGGGATGAAAATCTCAACGTCAACTTCTTCAATATCTTCACTGACACGAATACCATCCTCCTGATAGGATAATTGCAAGGTAGGAACGGGGCTGCTATCGTTCAAATATAAGTTAGATACTTCACCCACGTAGGTGAAGGAGTCTGCATAAATTGGATCACCATTCAGCGGACCAAAGGCATATCGAACTACTCCATCTTCAAGGTGAAAGAGCGTAAGGTCATATCTCCCTGGAAGTCTCACTACCTCATGCGTTTCTTCTTCACCTTCATCAGGCAACTCAAACGTAACAGATGATACCTCCGTCTCATTTATCAAAATAGCTTGACCTGTTCCTGAAAATTTGAAAAAGATGACAGCAACTACAAGTAACACCAATAACACAATACTAATGATACCAATCATTTTTTGTTGTTCTGTTGAGGAATAGACGGACGGTTTCGTGGTTCGTTTCCGGGCAGCTTTTTTCCGTGTCATTCTCGCGATTGACGTTGCAGCACAACACGTACAACTCCCTCCTCAATGCTTTCAATATATATCACAAACCGTTGTCCTTCCAAATCAAGTAATCGTGGTTGACCAACCGCGAAACGGTTCGAGAAGATGAGATCGTTAGCTTGATTTGGTACAAATCGCTCAAGCGATAATTGTGCCATGAAAATTGGATCTTCATCATCCTCAACTGGTACGTTGATAATTCTAATCACTTTTAGACCATATTCTTCACCATTCGGTTTCAGTCTAAAATCAGCATGGTCTCTCACTCCAAGACCAAATGATAACGTTCCGTTACGTAGCGGAACAAATGCGTCTTCCCGTTTGATAAACGTTGTTGTAATAGATCTATCACGGACTAGTCCCTCAATAGATTGGTTTGCGAACACAGTTGTATCATTCAGGATAAATGTGCCATTAAACGTCACGGCAGTGATATCTTTCACAAATCGAATATCCGTCACCTCGTTGGTTTCAAGATCTTCCAAAGACAAGGTACGGAGAAGGGCGCTTTCTGCACGTGGCGCATATAACCGTTCGTCAATTCTGAAAATAGGGTAGTCCCCATCAAGAACATGATCAATGAAATCACTCCACTGAGCTTGTTCGTGTACCGAAGTGTCATCCATGTCAATGAGTGTTCGAATGGTGACTTCTTTCGCATCTCCCGTTTCACCGTTTAACTCAAACACAAATCCAGGAACTGCCTCTGCATTCACACCTTTAATGAGATGGTTACTGTCCACATTATTTTTGCTGACACAAACATCTGCACTCGCCACGGAATGGTACACATCTTGACTGCATATGTTAAAATCAGCTTCCGCGAATCGAACGGCATTCTCTGTCGTTAACACGATTGAATTGTTGTCTCCAGCAAGTGCTTGTGCGTCTGGTAGTTCGAATCCGCTGGCTTCAAAAACAAGTTTATCAACTAGCTGACTACGTGCGATTGTAATTTGAGATCCATCTTCACCCAACTCAAAATGCGCCTTGCTATCCCTCATTTCCGGCGTAATCGTATTATCCGTTCCAAGTTCTGTCAAGCGAAGATTGCCAATGTTAAAAAATGCTTGTTCGCCTTCTACATTCTCATGTGACAAGATATAATATAATTGTTCGTAGAAAAGTGCTATTTGTCCACCACCAATAAGACGAGTAATAAATTCATTGTCATATGTTTGGAAGGCCCGTCCAGCACTCAAATCATACAATAAGTAAATTTCCGCTGTTTTGAAAGGAGTCCCACCATCGAACGCCGCATTGTTATAGTAAAATAATACATTTCCTTCTGCACCAAGACTAATTGGGTAAGGCCCATCTAAAGGCAGGTCAAGATTTGGATTAACTGGATTTTCTGTCGAAATTTCAAAGAATCCACTATTCTGCTCCAAATCATCATCTCGCCGTTCAACAAGACCAAGTGATGATGGTTGACCAAACGTGATACTTCCTAGTGAGTGAAGTGTTGCTGATAATGTTTCATTCAAATAGATTGGTGCCAATTCATTTTTCTCCAACGCCCATATCTTGAAAGGAGGTGGAGGATCATTATACTGCCGCTGCAGATACATTTTCCCACCGTTTAATGTTGGAAATTCAACATAATCCTNACTNGTTCCNATNGCNTCGAAANGNGTCGNACTTCCATTAGCACGAAATCCAGTTGCTTTAATAGTTGGAAACGATAATTGGTTTCCTTCATGTGACAAAAGATACAAGTCGTTATCAAACTCTAATCCCACGCGTCTCCCTTGCGTCATTGCTTGAATAAATGCNGAATGANCAATNGTTCCCGGCTCAACTTCAGTAGAATCGTCAAGATCTTCAACAACAAGAATAGATACTTGTTTCTGTCCATTCACAACTTCATAGAAAAAGAGGTAATCGTTAAGAACAACATTAGGATTATCGGCGGCTAATGCAGGCCTAATCAAGGTATTACGACGAAGAATAAGCACTGGGCCAAGGTTGTCTCTACAAACTTGCACTTCCTG
>NZBO01000056.1 GCA_002686315.1 archaeon
ATCCTCGCCCATCAGTGTGTTGCCGTCTTCGTCCACCTTACAAAAGGTTACATCCCACACATTTATGTGATATTCAGTTGTCATCTTCTTCCTCCTTGAGGTCTTCAGCATAATGACGACATAAGGAATCAACCCAATCAAGATCTCCATTTTCACATGCTTGCCAAAATGACGAAGCATCGCTTGCGGTCGTTGCATGTACGATAACGCACCCGTAGAAACTAAAACATCCATCTTTGGCATCTTCATTGGTGTAAATGAACCGATCTGTTTATGATGATAAATATGTACGTGTGAATGTCGTTTCAAGTGTTTCTTGGTAATGTCAACATTATGTTTAATGGAATCAAACGCATAGACATGTCCTCCTGGCATAACTTTTTTAGCGAGTTTTCGTGTTAAGGTTCCAACACTACATCCATATTCTAAGACCTTTTTTCCTTGTACATTACCAATAAGATGGATAACTTTTCGACGGATAGTTATAGGAAATGCAATACGTTCAAAAAATAACACAACGTATGCCAATCTCTCATTGACAGAACGAATTGTATATGAATCATAATACATCTCAATAAGTAAGAATAAGGGCAATCCTAAGACGATTAGTGAGAGTGCAATTTTCAAGATATCAAATGCACCATGTGTATAGTATAACCACATGCCAATTAACGAGAACAAAAATAACGACACAATAATTGGTCCAACTTTCCCAAATGGTGCTTTGTAATACCTCTTCAAATTTGGTTTCTTGTAGCGAAGAATAACAAGCGAGAGAAGCACAAATGCATATGCCACTAACACAATAGGAACAAGAAGATGGAGCATTGTTGTATAACTACCGGCGCCAATGACAACCAAAATAGTTGTGAGAATTGTCTGAAAAATGATTGCTCGATGTGGTGTCAGATTCGTTTCATGTACCTTGCTAAAATGTGTGAAAAATAATTTATCTTTCGCCATCGCTAATAACAATCGTGGCGCTGACACGATCCATCCTGCTACTGAGCCAATTATTGCCAAATATACTAAAATGGTAAAGACACTTCCACCTAGCACACCGTAATGTAAAATACCAAGATCTGATAACGGAGTAGAGGAATCGCCAAAAATTTGCCACGGCATAACACCTAATGAAGAAATGACGAACAATAAACAAATAAGCGCAATGATCACAGTACCCCAAATAAGTGCTTTTGGCATTACTTTCTGGCCATTTTTCGTTTCTTCCGCGAGAAACGTTGCGGTCTCCCAGCCAAAAAACGTTTCCGCAATAAGAAAAATAGTTAAGAGTAATGTCGAGGCAGGAAACACAAAAAAGGGATCAAAATTACCAAGTTGAAATTTAAATAAACCAGGGATGATAAGCGCGAATAATGTTCCCACCGTAATAAACGCGAACGTGATGAGCATGAACGAACTTGTTTTCATTCCTTTGAACGCGATGTAATTAAACACGCCAATGAATAATAGTGATACCCCTATTTTAAACAAGGGTGAACCTAACGGTGCGAGATATTGAATCGCGCCCACCACGAGCATCGCGATGGTAATGTTACCTGCAATAACCGTCATCCATCCTATTAAGAATGACCAGAATCTACCGTACGCTTGTTTACAATATTCATAGATTCCGCCTGCTTTGGGAAACATGCTACTTAACTCGCCGAAACACATGGCAATATAAATTGAAATTATGGAAAGAATAAACCATGCAATGAGTGATGCAGGTCCAGCTGCTTTCGCACCTACCGCAGGGAGGAAAAAGATACCTGTTCCCATGATTGAATTGATGGTAATTAAAAGGATAGCGGGAAATGAGAGCACTTTTTGTAGTTGCGCCATGTTCGAAGAAGATTTTTAGTGTATATAAAAGTTGGTTTACAACAGGCTCTTCCCGAAATAGAGGGAATCCGTATACTAGGGCACGGCGCGTAGATTTTTTCTTATAGAAAAAATGCGCCTCCATTGGCGCCAGTATATGAAAACGTGTTATTCCGGATGAAGCCTTTACAACGTTAACGCATAATCACGGAGCCTGGTTGCATAATAACACGTCCTTGCAAACGATAGATACTTTGCGTTTGGCTTCGTCGAGGATCTACCACAACACCAAAATTCACATCACGAAATCCACCCTTATGAAAAAGTCCAAGTAGATGATATGCCCCGTCTTCCACTGCAAAAAAAGGAGAACCAGACATACCAGGTACTAACGGTGAATCATCTAAACGGACATGATACAAGTCATGAGCATGATGAAGAAGAGTTGCTGGATGATATGATACGTCACCTTGTGAAACCGTCCCAAGAAGAATTGATTCACCTTCATAACGAGGATATTTTGCACTATCAAGATGAAAACCTTGTGCACAAGGAGGTGGATTTTGCACTGTAAGATACGCAATATCTTTGATGTGATCAGCTTTTGCAAGTTCTGCTGGATGTTTGGAAGAATCACATGCAAACGTGATTGAGATTTCATGGCGAAGATGTACTCTTCCTACCTTTTGTGCGTCATACACATCAAAATTCAGTGATTCATCAGTAGTTGGTGCCAATACATGTGCCACTGTTAGAACTGTGTTGGGAGTAATAAACACTCCATTACTAAAATAAGTGATAGAAAATGATTTTCCATTTGGAATCTGAGTCGTATTTGTTGATTCAAGTTCAACAAGTGAATTACGAAATTCAGCGTTCACATTTACAGAGGAGTTTGCCAAGAATCGATCTTTCAGTTCATAGAGTGAACCTGGAAAAAGAAGTCCCACAGCGAGCGTAACATTTCGCAAAAGTTTTTCAAGTCCCATAATCACGATGAAAAAGACGTATTTTTAAAAAGTATCTGGGAAAAATTACGAGATAGTACATTGCACATTTCTTGTAAGGTATATCTGGTCCTCTCCGCGCTCAACAGTTCGTGAAGGTGCGTCAAATTCACACGAAAACTCTCTATAAAAATTAGGATTACTTGCATATACTTGATTCTGTAATGAGATTAAATCATTTTGTAAATCCGTGTTAAACACATCTTGATCAATCGATTTACGCCTCGCGATTGTTGAGAAAGTTACATCACATCTGACTTGGTTTTCATAATCAATTGGTTCCGCGACAATGACATATCCAGCACCAGGTATTCCATTAACCCTATAATCATATTGAAAGCGGCCAGTGTTCCTAAAAATATGTGAGAAATCTTGTCCCGGTGCCAGATTCCCAGAAGCAAAATTTTCCGCCTCACCAAGAGCTTCAGGTCGTCTTACCTTTAAGATATTCTGAGCATGATCATTACGCCAAATAACAGTATCACCCGTATTAATTCTTATAGTTACTGAGGAGACTAACGACTCTTCTGTTAAACTGACTGTGTGTTCCCGAGGTGAATCTTCTGGCCTATAACAAACTGCCCTCGCGCCTAAACGTGTACTTTGAAAATCCCCGGTAACTCTCTCTACATGATCTACCACTTCAAGATTTGCCTGATCGAGAGGACCCTCACAGAAGTAATCTGCTACTGGGTAGACTTGATCTGAATCTTGACGATCAAGAAATTTAATTGGTCCAGTTCGGCAGAGCATTGCTTGGAAATTATTTAAATCAGTATCGAGCGATTCTGCCCTAATTTCATTGAGATTGGCATCATATTCAGACCATGCTGCAGTAAAATCAGCTTCGTCTCGTAATGAACCACTAAGTCGTCCTCTACAAGAGAACCTACTGTTAACATTAGTTGCAGCAAGAGAACAGTCGGCAGTGTGAGCAAGTCGAGTAGTTCGCATCACTTCCTGAATCTGGAGGGGATCATCTGTATCTAACGCATTCACATCAGGAAATTCGGTCGATGGATCCGTAAGCTCATGAACATTTTCAATTAAATCATCCAAGTGCGATTGGAATAGCCGATTCATCGCCTGATCACTTCGCATTTGTCTAATAAGTAAATCAAAACCATCAACATCCGAGGTATGTGCGAGCTGCATAAGCTTTCTTAATGTTTTTATATCGTGCGTGTACAGGAAATGAAAAAACGATCCAGCATATCGGTAGAATGTAAAGTCTCCGTAGGTAGCACTCGTGATCTCATCTATGCTCATACGTTCATTACCATCTCTTTGTATTCTCTGAACCAGCGTTCGCCGAGCATGTACAGTTTCTGGCGAACTCCATGCGAGGAACTCAGCAAATCCTTCATTGAACCACGTCATCCTATGGTTGTCATATATTGGAACCTGCCCCCAAAACCCATCTATCAAGTAACGGCCAACAATGTAGTGACTATACTCATGCCGCAACAGTTCTTCAAGAGTATAGATACTTTCTCGTGGAGTTCTTTCATACGTATAAAAAGTGCCATCTTGTTCTATGTATATTCCTCCGTTACTTGTCCCTAGACCATATAAAAAAGTCTGATAATCTTCATAGTCGCTCCTCGTTCCGTAGACAACCATTGTAAGAACACCATTCGGGTCATTATGTATGGGGATGATTGTTTCTGAAATCCTGTTAAACTGTGCCTGAACTTCTTTCACTGCATGGTAAAGTGGTTGCAATTGTTCTAATGAAAGAGGAGTTCGTACAATAATGGAACCATCATCAAAAACATGTGTGTTTGGAAACAACTGTTCTTCTAACTCTGCCTGAAAGTCAGCACGGCAAATTCTTTCATCTTCTCGTGCTGTTTGGCAATCATTGTAATAATCTACAACCCACACCGAGTCCAAATATCTTGAACTAAGACGAGGATACATGTCTAAGGAACTAGTGATTATGTCTATAGCTCCATCATGATGCCTTTCGAGTGTGGAAATATGGCCAAGCCGCCAAAGGGCATTGTTGACGAGGTACTCAGTGTCATCGTTGTCAGCAAGGTCTTGATTGAGCGCAAACCTTCCTAGAATCTCAACCAACTCTTCATCAATAGCGCCCATAAAGGCATCATTTTGGTAATATTGCCGACCAAACGAATCGTATATTCCCATGCTCGTGCTAATCCTAAACATTACACTGTAAACTTTTGAACGTTGCTGATAAAAATCAGCTCTATCCGGTTCATTCAAGAACGTTTCTAAGATGTCCTTATACGTGCTGACATATCGATGCGCATCTGCTCGACCAACTATTTGGACCCATAACCCCAATATTTGAGCCGCTTCTTCATTAAAGGCATGAATATTCTCATTTTCGACAAAAGTATCAAAAGCAGAGAACAAAGACTCTTTAACCTGGTGAGTAAAAACAATTTCATCTGGATGATAATACTTGTGATAATTACCAACACGTACAAACAACATTAGTGGTAACATTCCATCGTCATTGTTGCCTTCATATAGAGAAGCTAATCTCTCAATCTCAGTAAAAACAGTAATCATATTGTCACTTGAGAATAACGTTCTACTATCTTCCTTGAAACTCCAAAGGAATCGAAGACACTCATAATCTCTCACTTTAAGATAATCTAAAAGAGCATTTCCTTGCAAATCAAGAACACTAGCAATAGTACATTCTTGTTCTACATTCACATCACCCTCATCGCCTTGAGGACCTATAGGGCTAGGTCCTCTTGGTCCTGTTTGCTGAAAAGTAATGTCGTCTTCCCTAGCATGATCTACCGAATTAGAAAAACCAGATAGCCCAATCTCACCAGGTTCGTCAATAGGCAAACTTGCATCTTGGGGTATTACTTTCTTTGACTGTTTTTTAGTAAGTACTTTCTTTGATACTTTTTTCTTGACTTTTTGTTTTTGTACTTGACAACTATTTTCATCACAACCACTCGTACATTTGTTTTCGCACGTCACAACTGTTACATCATCTGAACACTTATACACTTTCGCACTACCTTTAAAACAAGATTCTGCAAGAGTTCGTTTGATCTGTTCACCTTTAATTTTATAACTCACAACCACAGCATCACCCTTCTGATCACAAAAATCAACGCTTTTTTCATAACAACTGGATTTGACAGCCTGACCAGAAATTGCACTTTTTTTTGCTGTGTCAGCTTCAAACGCTTCTTCATCACTCACTTCTCCTGTAGAACAACCAACCAACATGAGTAGCACAACTACAACTAGGCTAAATAAAACACCAACTTTAATGACCATCTCTTCTACTAGAAAACAATCATCTCTTATATTTCTTTCCTATACTCAACTTCCACAATACATAAAAACCCAACACATCTCTCAGCCGTATGATAACATTACATCAATTATATCAAAATCCGTTGTATCTCGTCCTCGTTATTCTGGGATTCACCCTGTGGAGTCTTCTTTGGAAAGGAATGGCGCTATGGTTCGCAGGAAAAAACAGACAGAAAGGATGGTTCATTGCGTTATTACTTCTCAACACAGCAGGTATTTTGCCAATCATCTACTTACTTGCATTCAGACCCAAGATCGATCGAGATGTTGAGGATGCCATTCTTTTTGAAAATGAGAAAGTTGTTGCGAAAGAGAAAAAGAAAAGTAAAAAGGAACCAAAAAATACGTTGAAAGAAGAATCAGCTGAAGAAGAGCTCACAGAAACTGAAAAATATATTCAAATTTGAAATTCTTCTATTTCCACTTTCCCTTTCTGTGCCTTGATAGAATATTCTTTTGTGTCACGAAACCCTGTCATTTTTGTCACAAATTCAGGTAAAATGATTTTATCGCCACGAAATGTTAATGACGTCAAAATGGAATGTGGTTCACTTGTAGGATTAGATGCAATATTACGTAATTTCATATCTTTCATGGCTTCATCATGACGTGATTTGTTTCCTTTATTCAACGCCTCTTGTGTTTTACGAAAAAGAAATGACGCCATCGCGTCAGGTATATCAATCGTCGAAACTTGGGAAATCCCTTGCAATCCAGGTGATAAATTAGCTTCAATAACTAATGGACCAAGCGGTGATTCTAAGATATCCACGCCACAGATATCGACGCCAAGCGATCTCGCTGTATCAACCGCAATCTTGTTGACTTCCCTTGTCAATTGTACCGCTTCACCTTTCCCACCCGCATGAATGTTCGATCTTTTATCACCTTTCTGCGCTTTTCGTTTATAGGCAGCGACCACTTTTTCACCGACGACAATTGCTCTAATGTCAGATCCATCTGTTTCAATATATTCTTGAATGATAACGGGTTGATTTAACGCCACAAGCGCATCTAACAATGATGCTGCGCTACTTACAGATTCCGCGAACATCACACCTTTTCCTTGCGTACCTTCAGGGAACTTCATCACAATGGGATAATGTACTTTTTTCAACAATTCTTTCGCCGCCTCTACAGTAGAAGAAATGTACGTTCTCGGCATCGGAATGTTATGTTGTTGCAATGCGAGATGGGTCAGTAATTTGTTATGAACAGTTGAAAATGCATTTGCAGGAATTGGCATGTACGGAACTTTTCCTTCAAGCATGGCAGCGATTGAACGTAGAAGGTTTGCATATCTAAATGATCCTTTCAGAAAAATACAATCATATATCGCTAACTTCTCACCGTTATATAAAATGCCTGAATCTTTCCCTAAACTCACTTCAATGTTACGTAATTGAATCATGTCTACTTCATCAAAATACTTTTTCATTGCCTCATACGTAATTTGAGAACTAACACTTCCAAGCGACACTAATGCTGCCTTCATTCAGATACCTCCTTAAGCGGATCTATCAGAAATGCACCTTTCTTCAAAATATTTTGGCCAACAAGCATTTTGTATGTCATATGTGTTCTATCTGCTAACGTGAATTCCTCTTCCATCTCTTCCCCATCGATCGTAATTTTCGCGACAATAATTGGTCGTCTACTAACACCCGATGCGGATTTCACAATCTTTTCTCTTGTGACGGGACCTAACTGTAATTTTTCTGCTAACGCAGTATCTATAGATGATGCTGTCGCCCCGGAATCAATTCGTGCGATAAGATGTTCTGATTGCGTGTCACCATGTACTGTGACAGGTTCCACTAACCCTAATACTTTCCTTCCCCCCATAGGGTGAGTGTTATTTGGTGTTTTATAAGGTTTTCCTCTCATCCTTCAGAAACCTAACAAAAATCTAAATTTTTGGAAGGTCCCGGAACTTATTTAGTTCCGATACCTTTTTAAACGGGTGCTTATATTTGCAAAATGGGTCGCCCCTGTGGTGTAGAGGTTTGAAAATTCGTTTTCATCCGCACGACCCGGACTATCATACTGCCCTTTCGATCCTGAAAGGGAAAAGTAAGGCAGTGACTCGGGTTCAAATCCCGGCGGGGGCACTCACCTTCTATTCCTAGTTCCATGGGTTGATATATAAATAAAATAGGGTGGGCACCGACCTTCCATTCCAAAATCGAGTTTATGTATTACATACCCTTAAGTAGTAACGTTTCTGACTAAGAGGTAAAAACAATGGCAGAAGATGACATATATGGAAACAAAAAAAGATACGAATTTGTTGTAAATAGTTTAAGTTCGATTACAAAAAAACCAGTAAGTAAAAAGTACAAGTACTACTGTAAGAATCAAGTTAACACGAAGTATTTTGACAAATTAATTATTAACTTTGATGTAAAAGATTTGAGTTACATACGAAGGGTAAAACTTCTTTACCTCCTCAAACGAATTACGTACATTATTGAAAAAGATCTCAAAAAATGTGATAGAGACGACATCAACAAAATAGTAGCGTTTTTTCACACTACCCACAAGACAGTTGAGAGTAAACGAGATTTTATCAAAGATTTAAAATGTACTTGGAGAGTTTTGTTTCCAGAAAAGGATCAAGAAGGAAGAGTTGATGAAACAATAACGCCGTACCCTATCCGGCATCTTTCCCGACGAATTGATAGGAGCAAACAAAAAAGACGAAATGATAAACTGACATGGGATGAATTCCAGTGTATTCTTCGTTTCTTTGAAAAAGATCCACAAATTCAAGCCTACCTCGCGCTTGCAGTTGAGTCTCTTGGAAGACCACAAGAGATGTTGTTTACCAAGATACGAGATTACAACTTTTACGATAATTATGCAAAGATTTGGATCTCGGAACATGGTAAGGAAGGAACTGGCTTTTTGCAATGTATTGATTCATATCCCTATGTTATGAGATGGTATAATTTGCATCCATTCAAAGATGATCCTGATGC
>NZBO01000057.1 GCA_002686315.1 archaeon
CGAAGGCACGAGGCTTTGTACGAAACAATTTTAAGACGGGATTGGCGCCACACGAATTTTTCTTTGGTGCAATGACAGGTCGGGATGCGTTAATGGATACCGCGCTTCGGACACCTAAATCTGGATATTTATACCGTCGGTTATCAAACGCGATGCAAGATTTGAAGATTGGCTATGATGGAACAGTACGTGACGCAAGTAACAAAGTTGTACAATTTTCCTATGGAGAAGATGGACTTGATGTCAGTAAGACAAAGAATGGCGAGATTGACGTGAAACAAGTGCTACGGCAAGCAGGGGTGAGCAAATGAAAATTGTAAATTTTCAATCGTTCCTCGGGGGAAAAAAATGAAAGCAGAACTGCAAAAAGTACTCGATTCGTATTCAGACGTGCTTCCTCTTTCCGTCCTGAATGAAATCAGTGAAAGTGTCCCTTCCTCGATCTCGAAAAAAGATCTTACTAACGTTCTTGACACGACGAAAGCATTATTTTTGAATGCGAAAGTGAACCCGGGTGAATGTGTCGGGTTAGTTTCTGCAGAAAGTATTGGGGAACCAGGTACACAGATGACTCTTAACACGTTTCATTTCGCGGGTGTTGCGGAAATGAACGTGACGACAGGTTTACCACGGATTATCGAAATTTTTGATGCACAGAAAACAATCAAGACACCGATGATGGAAGTGTATCTTCTTCCACCGCATAACACAATTGAGAACGTCAAAAAGTTTGCACTTAATTTGAAGCAGACAATGTTTTCTGAGTTCATTACAGAATATGCGTTAGACATGTTTGATCAAACACTTAAAGTTACGTTATCTCAGGTTATGTTAGATGATCATGGTGTTACGGCGAAGGATTTGGTAAAGGCGTTGAAAACGAAAGCGAAAGGATTTACGGTTACATGCGAGGAAACAAGTGTGACCTTCACCCAGAAAGCGAAAGTGGAAGAAATTAAAGCATTATATGACATGAAAGCGAAATTAGCAACGGTTCGTGTGAAAGGCTTGAAAGGAATCGCGCAAGTTCTTCCAGTCAAGCGTGGTGAAGAATATATTGTTTTGACATCTGGTCGTAATCTGAAAGATGTTCTTGCAATGCCTGAAGTGGATCCAACACGAACTATTAGCAACGATATCAATGAGATTTATGCCGTTCTTGGTATTGAAGCGGTCCGTCAAGCGGTTATCAATGAAGTCTATAAAGTTATTGAAGCACAGGGTTTGAACATTGACATTCGTCATATTATGCTTGTTGCCGATATCATGTGTGCATCTGGTGTGTTGAAGGGAATCACGCGGTATGGTGTCGTGAAAGAGAAAGCATCCGTGCTTGCTCGAGCATCATTCGAGACGCCAATTCGTCATTTAATCAATGCAGCATTGGAAGGTGAAATTGATGGCTTGACATCCGTTGTGGAGAATGTGATGATTAACCAACCAGTTCCATTGGGAACAGGATTACCTGGATTAATTACGAAATTAAAATAATCTTTATAAAGAGGGAGTAAAACACAGAAAGAATGGCAAAGAAAAAAGAATTAGCGCCGGAAATTAAGGAGTTAAAGGCAAAAGTAACGGAAGGAAACGTGACGATTGGAACTGAGAGAGTTATGAAAGGCGTGAAAGCAGGGACGTTGAAAACAGTATATGTTGCGACAACATGTCCTGTGGATGTTCGAAACGATCTTGGGCATTACGCTGAATTAGCGGGTGCAACTGTTATTGACTTAGAGATGGATAATGAAGAGTTAGGTGTTTTTTGTAGAAAGAATTTTCTGATTTCCATGATTGGTGCGTAACGTGGCGCGCGTTAAGCTGAATCAGGATTCGTTTGGTTTGTTACAGGTAATTGAGAAGATGATTCGTGTTCCTGTGAAAGATTGTGTGAAAGATAGTTCTCAAATGTGGGTTGTCGTGCCAACAGGCATGCTTGGGAAAGCGCTTGGGAAAGGTGCTGTGAATGTGAAGAAACTACAGGCAAAGTTCAACTTACGTGTGAAAATGATTGAGTATAAAGATGATGTTGTGTTGTTTGTACGGAATGTGGTGTATCCTGTGAAAGTTGAAGAGATTAGTGTTTCTGAGGGTGTGCTTGTGTTTAAGGATTCGAATCGTAAAACAAAGAGTTTGTTATATGGTCGTGACGGATCTAATTTAGAGATGATTAAAAGAGCTGTTTCACGGTTTTTTGATGTTGATGTTCGGATTGAGTGATTCTTGTAAGGATAAACGTTTTTATATGTGGCTATTCTCTGACTAAATCTCCCCTTCTCCACCCCAGAAAGCTTTATAAACAGACCTCATTTCTCTCCTTAAAATGAGTAAAAAAGCAACAGGATTAGGAGCAGCGCGGAAGTTAATGGCGAGGCGAAAGTCGTATAAACTCCAGTCACGTACCAAATTGAAGAAAAAGGTAGATCCTTTAGCTGGAAGTTCACAAGCGAAAGGAATTGTTCTTGAAAAAATTCAAATTGAAGCGAAGCAACCTAACTCTGCAATGCGAAAATGTGCGAGAGTGCAATTAGTAAAGAATGGGAAACAGGTAACAGCGTTTATGCCTGGCGATGGTGCAATGAAACTTATTAATGAGCATGACGAAGTTGTCATTGAATGTATCGGCGGTAAAATGGGTCGTGCGAAAGGTGACATTCCTGGTGTGAGATGGCAAGTATTGAAAGTGAACGATCAAAGCTTACGAGCATTACTCTCAGGTAAATTAGAGAAGGCAAGACGATAATGGCAGACTTATTATTTTTTAATAGATGGAGTGCAGACGGCGTTGCTGTTGCAGATCCTGGTTTAATCAAATACATGAACATCGCACCAAAAATGATGCCTAAAACCGGTGCACGATATGCAGGGAACAGATTCCATAAATCACAGACATTTATTGTTGAGCGGTTAGCATCCAAATTAATGGGTTCTGGTCATAAAAGTAAAAAACATTTTATGAGTTCTGGTCATAACACGGGGAAGAAAAGTAAAGTCTTGAAAGTGGTGGAGAATGCACTTGCGAAAGCGGAACAGAAGTTAAAAGAAAATCCTCTTAAAATTTTAGTAAAAGCGATTGAAAACGCAGCACCTCGTGAGGAAGTTATTGCGATTGAGTATGGTGGTGCACGATATCCGAAAGCAGTGGATGTGGCTCCTCAACGACGAATTGATCTTGCACTCCGGTACATGACACAGGGAGCCTACACACGGTCGTTTAACAAGAAAATGAGTATCGAGAATGCGCTTGCAGAAGAAATCATTGCTGCCTATCAATTAAGCGCGAAAAGTAACGCAGTGGCGAAGAAACGTGATTTAGAACGGCAGGCGTCAAGTAGTAAGTAGGGTTATTTATGGCATTAACTTCTTTATTAACTCCGTGTTCTAAAGCTACATATTTAGGTTACATCGTGCTAAATTAACGCCAGACGTCCGCGCTATAGCTGAAAACGAGTTAGAAAATCATAATCGGGTTGGTGTTCATCTAGAAACAAAATTAGAGTGTAGCATTCCGTATCTTACGGTGTGCAATCAAGGAGGTGACGTAGTTCTTGCATTTTTATGGCATGATAGGCCATTGGATAATGGATGGGGTCCACGACTAGCGAGGCAAGTAGCAGTATATGTCCATGAAGTAGCGCCTTCCGCTCGAGTTGCGGCAGTATTCTATGATGAAAAAAATCAAAACCAAATTTATTGGGCTGAGTAAATTCACCCTTCCCTAATCTCATCCACGATCTCATCAACATAATTGGATGCTAACGCGAAGCCGACACCTTCAAACCCCTCAACTTTTTGGGTGTTCACACCAATAACTCTTCCTGCCGCATTGATTAACGGACCACCTGAATTACCTGGGTTGATAGGCACATCTATTTGAATTAAGTCACGTCCTTTATCTCGCCGCATGGCGTTACTCACGATACCTTGCGTCACAGAGAAATCTAACCCTCCCGGGGAGCCTACCGCAATAACTTTTTCACCAACTTTCACATCATCTGAATCACCAAATCGGATTCTGGTTAATCCATCTGCCGTTATTTTAATTACTGCAAGGTCTGCTTGTGAATTGCTCCCTACAAGAGAGACACCGTGTTTCCTGCCATCACTTGTTTCCACAACAGCTGCTCTTGCACCACTTATGACATGGTGATTGGTGACAATAATACCTTCACTTGCATCAATAATAAATCCGGAACCAGTTGATTTATCTGTTCGTATACTCACAACGGCAGGAATAACATCATCGATTACGTCCGAGAAATCTTGATTTTGGAGTTTTAAGTTAGAGACGGAATCTTCCAATTCCTGCACTTGCTCCGCACTTTGGACTCGTACATCTGCGATTTCTCCTGTAAGTAGTTTAATTTCTTCATCCTTTTTCTCTAGTGAAGTAGAAAGCCCTTCCACGTTTGTTTCTAATGATGCATCCTTCTCCTGTAATGTGGCTATCTCTGCTTCCAATGCTGTTTGCGTTTCTTGTAGAGAGGATTGTAACGTGATTAGCTGATTTGTGGTCTCAGTATTCACGGTATTTTGGTAGAAAAGCATGCCAAACACTATCACAAATAAGATTGTACTATAAATTAAATGTTGTTTAACCTCTCGCTGCATAGCTTGAAGAATATGTTATGGTATATATAGTTAGCGTCGTTTCCAATTCGCGATAGTATCATATATTTTGCGTGTTGCGTGAGATCCTCGCCATCCACCAATGTTATTGATACCTAATTTTTCAATAAGGTTTAATCGATTTTGCCACACTCGTTCATCTTGGTGGTATCCAACTCGATCGGGAGTCTCTATTCGTAATTCTCCTCGATCATATCGTTTTTGAACGTCCCTTCTTGCTGCTTGTTTTTCACTTGTTCTTGCTGAAACACTACCTAAACCACGTCTTGTTTTTCTATTCCACACATAGCCATACATAGGAAGTAAAAAGACCGTTTTATCACTCCCTACATGCCGTTTTGCATAGTTAACAATTGGTTCGATTTTATTTTGTGGTAATAGTGGACCAAATCCTCTTCTTTTGTTATGGAAATCATATGCCATAACTTGGACGTAATTAACATGTGGTGCAAGTGCTCGTAAATTATAAAATCCGTGGTGTGAGAACCCGTTTCGATCACTTCCTTGCCATCGAGGACTAACTGCGATACTAATAGTATATTGATTCTCAGGTAAATGTCTTCGCAACTGACGCATAAATGCTGTTAATTTTGCACTTTCTGCATGTTTAAGTCGCGTTGATTCAAAATCAATTGCAACACCATCCCATCCATCAGCTTTTATTTTATCTGCAATTCGTTTTGAATATGTTCGAGGATTTGCAAGCATCTCTTTGATATCGCGTGCGTAAAATGAACTTAGCATTGGTGTTACTTTAAACCCATGTTCACGCGCTTTTTGTTTGATATTTCGTCTGTATTTTCGTCCTGCAAGCGATTTTAGAGTGACTTCACGCCATGATTTCTTTTTTCGCCCTCTTCCTTTGGATCGAACAACACCTTTCATATCATAGAGGTGTGGTTGGAAGAAATCAACTGTTGAAAACGCTTCTGCTTCTCGTGATCCTCCTAATCGTTGTTCATAAATAAATACTTTTTTTCTCTCGCTTGAAACACGTGATCGTGGCGTTGCTGGTGCGTCATCATCTGCAAATCGCAATTCAAGTGGTGTGCTATTCTCACTTGTTTGTCCCCACCATTTCTGTGTTACAAGTTCTCCTTTTCTATTTTTAACACGAACAAGGAAATCAAACTTGTTTGAATCATAATCATGATTATTAAATGGGTTAATTGCGGGACTTCCTCTCTCATAGGATTCTGTTAAGTCCGGCGAAAATTCAAAGATTCCTTCTAATTTTGCAGTGCCTTTTTGGTCTACATGAAAATCGCTACGTGATCCAAGTTCAATTAATTTGCCATCTTCATCTACATGATCACGGTTTCGCATGAAATATTCGACAGTTAAATCATTGCCTTTATATTGTGTTAATCCGTCAAGAACAAGTTGGATATTAAGCACATCCCCGCTGGTTATTGTATCGCTACGAATGCTTTTATTCCCTTCAATACTAGCATAAATTTTGAGTGCAAGTGGATCTATTTGATGTTCTTGTGGTTCTGGTTTTTTAGTACAACCATATACAAGTCCTGCTGCAAGTGTGCTAAAGAAGCCTCGTCGATCTATATCAACTCGTTCTGCTAATGATGTCACAATATCCCCTAATCCCATTCTGTATTTTCATGGTTATTGTTTTATAAACTTTTCCCTTTTGATCACTTTGTCGTAGTGAACAAAGAAATTTAAATGAACGGCCCTTACTCAACACAATGAACATTTTAGCGTACGCATTTCCAGTATTTCTCATTTTGGTAGCGTTAGAAGCATTCTCTTTACGAGCGAACATGACGTGTAAATATAGGTTAAATGAGACATTAAGTAATCTTAGTTGCGGTGTGTTTGATCAAGTGGTAAACGCGTTTATTGGAACGTTATTTATTGGTGTCTTTGCACTA
>NZBO01000058.1 GCA_002686315.1 archaeon
CAAAGTCTGGACTCGTTGGAGGACTACTTACGTGCCCAGCAGCCGTGATGGGCCGTGGGAACTTCTTGGCGTGAGCCTTGATCTTTCCACCTGAACCAGAGCGCTCAGACATCAGACGATTAGGACCACGATACCCGTGGGGTCTGAGTTGTTCTAAGCTCCCGCAATAAATCAGTCTCAGACTTGAAATTGGAATCATCAACACCCTTACTTGCTTTTTCTTCCCCGTTTGCGAACAAGCCTTGAAGCCTCTTGCCTAGCCTTAATTTTTGCCTTTTCTTCATTATCAAGTTCTCTTTCGATTGGCTTAATAAATTTTGTATCTATATCTTTTCTAAGATACTTGATTGCAATATGAAATATTTTATAAAAATCGCGCTTCGATGGGGAGCTATCCCATTGTGCCATTGAGTATTCTCTCATAGCCTGCTCTAATTGAGATTGAGAACCTCTGTCGCTGATGTATTCATTAATACGCTCCAGCCAAAGCATTCTCTCCATCTTCTCTTCTTTACTTACGTCTTCATCAAATAATCCCATATAAACTCCATACAATCATATTAGATTACCCATTAACAAATGCTAATGGGCAATCTGATACGATCAGACGAGACCTCCGCAAGAATTGCATCGATCATGGTGACTCAAAGCGCTGGAGCCACCAATGGCACGCAACAACTCTTTATGATCTGAAGAAATGTCGGTGCAGTGTGTTCCAACGTATGTGAATAAATTAATGACATGATACATGGTTGGCTTATTTATTAAATCCTCAGGCCTAGGGAATGTGCTCTTGAAGCCGTCCGTGCCCCAATATTCCATGATTCTATTAAAGACTTTAGTAGGAATTTTGTTCTCCTGACATATTCTAAGAATAACTTCCCTAACATTACCCACAGCCTCATTACGTAGGTGAATAAAGCCTTCAAACATGGGACCAACCTGATCTTTGGCAATGGCAGCAAACTCAGCAAACTGCTCAATGATAGCATCAGAGCTATGCCCCTTAACCCTAAACTTTCTTTTTTCAATTTGCGATGTGGCCCCATTAGTACACCACTGCCTCTCAAGATACCCCTCAACCAGAGGATGCACAGACCATGAGTCTGAGAACCGCACCTTAACGCCACCAAAATACGGAGTATCGTGATCGTCATAATTCAAATCATCTCTTGTGACAACGGCATTCATTAAACCATTCCCATCAAAACTAAAGTTTTTAATATAAGACCCCTCTCCGACAGCTTCAACCGTTGCATTTAATACATCGACATGATTAACATGAGGGATGTCTGCTTCGGAAAAAGCATAAATATCATTGTCTTTAACCATTGCGTTCAATGTCCTATTCGGAGTCTCGTCAATCAAATAGTTATAATTTAAAGCAACAAGCTCATTTGGACTTCTGCTCACATATGGAAAAGGAACACTAATAAACTCAGCAAACTGCTTCTGAGCCTGCTTTCCTAAGCCATAACTTTGACCTGAAATCTCAAGGTAATCTTTACTTCGAGATTTGATGTCGGAAAACGAAAACGGGAAAATCTCCGTACCGCCTGCCGACGCCTCAATCCTGCTTGCTGCCTCTTCTAATGTAATTATATCTGACATTTATTTCTCCTATCTGTTCGGCTCTACCGGACGACTCCATCGTATCACGTCGGAGGGGGAACGGCACGTACAAAATCGCATATTTTTAATATTTTTTTAAGCATCAGTTTCAGACACATTGCGGCCAATGGCTTTAAAGCACACGACTGCGCACAAGAGTGCCAAAACAATGATAGAGGATGCCAAATATATCAACATGCCAATAGATACCGCAGCTATTGCATCAATCAATATCTTGGTCTTTCCTTATATCCACAGTCACCACAGAATCGACACCGCGACCCTCAGATGATACATCTAAACCCTCAACATCTGTATATATGACATCCATGCCAGCATCGCTAGCGATCTGTTCTAAATAAGAGTCGTCATACCCATATTTTTTAGTAAAGTATGTTCTATAATTAAACCACCCGATGTTACCACTCCAAAACTTTTCATCCGCACTGAAGGAAAGCTGATGCAATTCTTCGTCTGGAAGGAGAAACGCCAAGACGCCCAGAGGCATATATACAACCATATCGTAATTTTTATCGGGTGGCTTGCTGTCGGCGTACTTCCCAATCAAATCCTGAAATCCCTTAACGACATCCTCTACTGCTTTTCCTGAAAAGAAGTCTATCCCGCCATCCTCTTTTCTCATACGCTTGCAATAGTCATCAACGGGGCTTATGGTGCCGAAAGACCTGCACACCATCGGCCTGTACTTGTATATTGTACAGCCATTGTCATAGAATGCGCACATCTCATCAGTTTCCCCTCCCGGTTCCCAAGAGTCATCGAACATACGTTCTCTAAGGTCGTCAACAATTGTTTCTATAAAACTATCAGCAGTATCTTTGCCGTTGTCTTCAAGGACGAAATAGTATTGCTGTCGTATATTGTATGCAATATTTGCACATTCAAACATATGAAGCCTTAGACCAATTTGACAACATTTACCAAATCCTTGGCACGCAAATTCTGTCTCATTCTGCTTTGCCTCAATAAATCGCAATTGATTATAAAGCATATCCAGAGCGCCAAATGCTGCGATATCACTCACAGAGACGACCCTGCGCATACTGGAAGTACTCATCTTTTACCTCGCCCCATCCTTCTGTTCATATCTTTCTTTCTCATCCGAACCTCCTTCATTTTATTCCTGCGTTGCCTTTCAACCTCTAACTGCATTTTCGACTTAGGTCTCTTCTTGCCGGACCCCGACAAATTACGACCCTTGCCTCTATACTTCAAAAGATCAAACCTTTTAACCCAATTGTATAATGCCTGAGGGGAAACAGAGATGCCATGAGACTGGTCCAGCCTTTTTGCTATCTCTGCTAGATTCATCCTGCGCTTGACGTAGTGCTCGTACATCCAAGCTTTATCTTTATACGGTTCAAGTGGCACAGAGATTCCCCATCATCATTTTGATCTATTATACCAGATCCCAATAGCCAAAGCATCAATTTCATCAGAGTCGTACCCGGACAAGTCAATATCAACCTCATCATTAAGGATTAATCGTATACGGTTCTTTCTCTCAAAAGCAGCCCTTTTCCTGCCTTCTACTCCGCCCAGCGTCCTTTCCCATGTTGCAACATCTTTTTTGGTAACCCTCTTATACCCAAGAGCAGACTTCCATGTGAGAGGGTTTGCTTCTGATACAAATTTACAATACTCAGCAAGGACGCCAATGGTATGACCTATAACATATGCAATCACTTTACTAGTTCTGAAATTTTGGATAAATACGGCCTCCTCAACAACCGCAACTTTTGGCTCATACTTTTCTAATAATGGAGGTAAGGATTGGCTTATTATAAATAATTTGTCGTGAATATCAGATGCTAACGAAAGATCTATTTTCCCAACTTCTAAAATATCCTCGTCGGTGTTCATAATCGCATAAGCTAATGACTTTGTTGATGGGTCTATTGCTATTATTTTAAAATCGTTTAATTTGCCTAATGACTTCATAGTGACATATCATCCCTCAATTTTCTCTCATCCCATCCCCAACCAACCAATCTTTGAATAAAACGTTCCCGCTTACATGATTCACAAATATTTTCTTTGTTATATCTTGACAAAATAATTTTACATTTCCTGCTTTCACAAATTCTCTTTTTACTATATATTTCTTTATTAGCATGGTATCGCTCAAGTATTCTTCTATTAGTTACTATCCGTCTACAAGATGTAGAGCAATATATTGCATTATAAACTCTAGGAACAAATTCGTTTGAACACTTTTCGTTGGCACAAATCTTAGATTCTCTCTCCACCGTCTTGGTCCCCCCAGCAAAAATCTCTAGCATTACAGTATAAGCATTGTTTTGATTCTTTACTTTTATATGGTCTAAGAGGTAATCGTTCATCTAAAAATGCAGCATATATTTTGCGATATTTCTTAAAGAGCTTATCTATATATTCGTCATTACGCTCCATATATATAGGAAGAATTTCTTGATTGTTTTTGTTTTCGTATATAACAAATCCACTATTCAAATTTAAGCAATGCATATATATCTGAGCCTGCCTGATGTGATCATCCTTAGGCTTATTGTATGTTTTTCTATACGCAAACCCCGCATCGGATATAGATTTTAACTCAATTAGTTTTTCGCCATAAAACTCAATCACGCCGTCGGCAGTGCCGCTAATCGGAGGATCATCATTTTCAACTGGAATCTCTTCCTTCAGCAAAATGCCCATATCAGACAAATACGAATATATCCGATCATGTACTGCATGTCCATTGTCAAATATCCTGTAGGTTTGTGGTGCAAAATCTGTTTTTGATTCAACTCCCCTGAGGAGGTACACCCAATACCTTGCACACTGATTGGTGTAACTTGGATGGAACCCATCGACCCTCTTCAATTCAACTGAATTCCTTCTACCCAGATGACAGTCTATAGCTTCAACAAGACTTTCAGACAATGAATCACCATCAGGAGGAGCTATCTTCTCAACTTCAGGCTTACTCTTACCTCTTAACTTATCTAAACTTCTCATCAACCCATTGCCCCTCTGGCACATACCTTAAGTGTATTAATGTTCTCTTCTAACGCTTGATATAGCGTCTTCCAAATATCATTCCTAATTTTGTCACGCTCAGACATTTGTGCGGACTTACGCTTATATGCTTGAGATTTTACAATCATTTGAGTCCTATACGCAGCTAAAAGTGCAGCATACCTAGACGCTTGCAAACCAAGATAATCATTAGGATTATCTATTATGTCTTGAACCATATCCATTACTTTAATGAACTCTACTGACTCATCGCCCATAAGTTCCGTTAATCTATCTACATCTACAGCTATATCCATTGTGTTCCTCTTTCCATATTACTCATAATCACTACCACCAACCAGCTCCCTAAAAACATTCCAATCAATCACAGCGAGCTTACACTCACTATTCTCACCTAAAACAAGGCCATAACATGGATGCCGATACTGGTCGTTCCAAGAATCCTTAGCGTGCTTCCTCCAATTCTTTAATGAAATGGTGAAAGATTTTCCACAATGTTTATAATCAATCAAGAATTTATTTAATTGAGCATCGCCCTTCTTCATTCCTCTTCCTGAGTTTTTAACTCCAGTAGCACCATCTCGTTTAATCTCTTCCTTCTCCGTCCGTTTAGGCATCCAGTAAAGCCTCAATCTTTATTCGTTCATCACCAGACAGCTCTATAGCTCCTATACCGTTCCATTTGCTCTCTTCAAAACTAAACCAAGCGCCACGGCGTTCGATAATGTTTCGCTCCACAGCCATGTCTATGATCTCCCTGTTCTCATCGATCTGCCCAGCCTGAGGCAGAATGAAATAGTGGCCGGACGATCCAATCGACGGAACCTGCTTTGTCTTATCAATAGTCCAAACTACTTTCTGACTAGTGATCATCTTGCTGTCATCTCTTTCCATCTCTTTTGCCGAATAAGACAAAAACAATCTTATGATACTATGCATATTATGATGTACAGCATTTCCCATGCGCGCCTTCAGTTGAGCATACATGCCACTTAAGTCCACTGTCTGGTGTGCTATGAACAGCATAATGTTTCTTTCTTTATGAAGATGATGCACCAACTTCTGCAAGAAGTACCCTTGAGACCTTGCTTGAAGCCCCATCGCTTTACCGCCCTCGGGCTTCAAATAAAACTCCTCTTTTATTATATTGCTTAGGGAGTCAAATAGAAAAATATGCTTTTCAACAGGGTGCTCAAGATACCCAATCAAAGCCTTTATGATATCTTCGACAATAGTACCTTGAATTAATACAATATCGCTAATATCGATACCGCACTTTTCGGCATAAGAATCGTTATATGAATACTCAGAATCCACTATGACAGGTCTGTAGCCCATTTTTTGAGCCTTAGCCATGATATGGTAAGCCATGGTCGTTTTACCAGCAGATGGTGACCCCCACAACAGATGTGTTGCCCCTGTATAGAAACCACCACCAAGAGCTCTGTTTAGCCCCATGCTAGGTGTTGGAATAATCTCCTTCTCCGGTGCAGAGTCGCCCCTGCGTTTATCAATTATTAACATTGATTTTTTTCCTTTCAATATAGTCTTCTAATTTTATCATAGAATTCGGTGTGTTCAGCTTATAACCGTCAATTTTTCCAATTCTATTTTTACGATCCGTAACCGCATCAAGCTTTGCAGCATACCACTGGTCAGTAGACAGTATGGATGCAAACGACTTGTACAGCTTGGGAAATATAACGACCTTCACAAAATTCTTACCATCCCAGCAATACATGGTAGTCATCATGGTGCCTTTAGATGTTACAAAAGAACGGTACCTTACACAATAGATCAACGCCTTCTCGTCTGAGGCGAGCCCAAGACCATTGCTGTATAAATAGTTATTGTCATGGTATGTACCCTTTGATATCAAAGTTATCAAATTATGAAAGTCTGTCTCAATGTGGTCAAAGGCATCACAGAACATATGAAGACCCTTGTCGCCAACAAGGGCATATATGTAGTCTCTACTCGCAATTTCAGAATCCTTTTCAGCGAATAGAACCATTGATCCAGTTTCATCTTCCAACTCAACTCTCATATTCGAACCCCCCTTACGTACAGAACGCACAACTGCGCGTACAATATGAAGCTCTGGATCGTCCCAACTAAAGTCCGCACAATTTTCTACAAATTTACAAAAGTCGTCATCAAATTCTTGCTTAATCGGGAACCCCAATATGGGTAAATAATATTTTTCATGCTCATATTCAGAGACATAACCTAATGATGTAAATGCACCAACCTTATCAAGATTAGTAAGGATAGTTTTGTTCACAGTTTGCCTAGCACACTTATAGCAGAACTCTTCGTATGAATGGAATGGACGCTTATCTTTTATTTCATCTATCGCCTTAACCCCGCAATTAGCAACGTTAGACAAGCCAAACCTAATACTATCATCATCAATAATGAAATACTCATCAGAACTATTAACGTCAGGAGGCAAGACACTGATCTCCAAACGCTGCGCTTCCAAGATGTATGCAGTGATTTTTTCCTTATTTGTTTCATTCGCCAATAAACTCCATATATATTCGATAGGATAATTCAACTTCAACCACATTGTCTGATAAGACAACATTGAGTATGCTACGGCATGAGATTTGTTAAACATATACAAAGACGACATTTCAAAATCGTGCCATACCTTTTCAGACATAGTGCGATCCATCTTCCCGTTGCTTAAAAACTTCTCCTTAAACTGCTCAAAAGCCTTAACGTCTCTTTTCTTCCCGATTATTTTACGCAAAGTGTCTGCTTCAGACCAAGTAAAGTCTGCAATTTCAACAGCAATTCGCATCAACTGCTCCTGAAAAACTACTGTTCCATATGTATCTTTCAATATTGGCTCTGCCGAATCATGCATATAGGTCGTGTTAGACAGTCCCTTTTTACGACTAATGTAGTCCTCTCCCTGAGAGAGGAGAGCGCCGGGCCTGACCAGCGCATTGCTGACAACTAAGTCGTTGAAGTCAGAGATGCCCATTTGCCCTATAAGAGCCCTGTAGGCCCCTGCGTCGGCCTGAAAGACGCCTATTGTATCCCCTCTGTCTATTGCCCTGTAGACGTCACCGTCATCCAGTTTTACAGAAGCTTCTTCAACGTCAACACCGTGTCGCTGCTTGATGATTTTCAAACAGTCAGACACAACAGACACAGTTTTAAGTCCAAGTACATCGATTTTAATCAGGCCAACGCTTTCTGCATCATTCATTTCAAAAGCAGTAACTAAGGACCTTCCTCCACCACCGACTTCTTTTCTGGTTTCAAGAGGGCACACTTCACTCAAAGGAATAGACGAAACCACCATTCCTGCAGCGTGGACCCCCGTATTCCTAATTCGCCCTTCAAGTTTCTCAGCGGTAGTGATGATATCGGGGTATCTTTCGCAAAAGATTTTACCTTTCGTATTGGTCTTTAATTCATCTAAAGTCTCAAACAAAGGTGTAATGCCATTTACATCTGAGAATGGAAGCGTATACACTCGGGAGACATCCTTAATGACGGACTTAGCTCTAAACTCTCCGTATGTAGATATCGCAGCAACGTTATCCTCTCCCCACCTAGATACCAAATAGCTCTTGACCTCATGCCTGCGTTTGTCTTCAAAATCAAGATCAATATCGGGGTAGTCATTCCTTTCAGGGTTTATGAATCTCGCAAACAGAAGATCGTATTTAATGGGATCAACTTTTGTTATATCCAAGGCGTAGGCGAGCAATGACCCTCCTACAGACCCCCTGCCGGGGCCGCGCCCTATCCCGTTAGTGTCTGCCCATTTAATTAAGTCCCAGATAATCAAGAAATAATCAGAAAAATTGAGTTCCTTAATAATGTCCAGCTCTTTTTGAAGCCTGTCTTTATAAACCTGATCAGATATCCCCTTCTCTCTCAATGCAAAAACAGCGATCTCTTCAAGGTACTCGTCGGAATCAAGAGACTTAATGTATTTAGGCAATAAGGACCTCCCCTTCTGAATTTTTGCAGAACACTTCTCAGCAACCTCTAATGTGTTAGATATAATCGATGCATCCCCATACCCAGCGCTCTCAAACCAAGAAGAAATCTCATCAGCTTTAGCAATGTATGGAGTAATGTCGTCAAATCTTAAAAAGCGATTCGGATACATCATATTGATTTTGTCCACAATCGACATGCTGCGATCAGTTATACATCCATTATGTTGCTGAGCGTACCTTAATGCTTCGGTATTAAATCCCGGGTATTGGGCAGCCGTGAGGAGAATCTCTTCACACCCCCGGTCCCCTTTGTCAGGATAATGGCAATCAGCAGTCCCAACAACCCTGCTGTTAAAATGGGAAGCCAAGTCAATAATTCCGTCATTGATCGATTTTGGATTCCACGGTTGTATTTCAAAATAAAAATCCTTTCCAAATATATCAATAAATTTTTCAGATAGCGTAAGCGCTCGATTCTCATCTCCACTCTCAATAGCTTTTGCTATAGCGCTACCTCTGCATCCAGATAGTGCGACAACATCATTATCAACCAAATCAGATAATAGTTCAAAATCTATTCTTGGCTTATAATAAAAATTATCTTTCCAAGCAATTCTACATGCCTCAAAAAGCTTAGACAAACCATCGTTATTTTTTGCAAGAAGAATCAGATGAAAGCGTTCATCCTTTTTGCCCATCATGTCCCCATCAATGCTTGGCACAAAATAAGCCTCAACCCCAAATATAGGTTTAACGTCGTACTTCTCGCAGGCATTTTGAAATTTCAAAACACCACCCATAGATCCATGATCTGTGATTGCCGCAGCCGTCTGCCCATTCGTAGAGCTTGTCTTAGCAATATCCTCTGGGGTTGACATCCCGTCAAGAAGGCTGTACTCTGAATGACAATGAAGGTGAACAAATTCGTCCATCAGCGATGCCAAACTTTGAGCAAATGCTTTAACTCAACTGGCGAAATCACCATCGTCTTAACCCCGCCTTCGGCAAGTAAATTAATAGCATCTTCGTGATGATACTTGCTCATCGCACGCACCTCTTTGATGCCAGCATTTATAATTGTTCTTGCACAAAAAACGCATGGAGTAGTGCTCAAATACATTAGAGTATTTAAAGTGGGTACACCATTTCTTGCTGCATGCAGTATGGCATTAAGTTCAGCATGAACAGCCCTACATTTGCCCCAATCCTTACCGGGCTCCCTTGTCAGACAGGATGTGCCACAATGCTCAGTGCCCTTGGCGGCACCATTATATCCAGTGGCAACAATCCCATTCGTCACAGGATCCACAATGACAGCACCAACAGCTCTCGAATGGCATGTAGACCTTTGGGAAACTACCTGAGCAATGTTGAAAAAATACGAGTCCCAATCAGGTCTGTTGTCTGGATCATGTTTCATTTTTCCACCTCTATTCCGTACAATTCTTTTAATTCCATTATTTCCTTAACTCCGTATTCATAGGCAACAGGCCTTGATATGCTGTCCTCAATATATGGATGCTTCAATATGTATGCACTTCCGACAGAAGCAACCGCAGAGGCAACGGATGGTAAATCATCAACAAAGAAATCTAAATCTAAAGACTCATATGCCCTAGCCTTACCCGTCGCATTTTCAGTAAATAATACTTTACAAAACATGAAGCCCCACTCGTCAAGCCATCTTTCTGTCACAGATATCGCTTCATCCTTAAATCTTGAAGTTATAAAAAATACGTCATGTCCTTTATAAAATATGTCATTAATAAAATGCCAAGAAGACCTAATTGGTTTTAAGTTAAGCCAAAACGCTTCGTCTGCAAGCATATTCTCATATGCATCAGGCTTACTGTGATATTCTGACATAATATTTTTATCGGACAAATCCAGTCCTATGTTTTTAGAGCCATCTCTTGCGCCTGATACAAAATCACACACAACACCGTCTATATCAAATCCACACTTCATAAAGAAAACCTGCGGGAGGGGATTACCCCCTCCCGCAAGCGCCCGTCCTTTCTACCAAGCATCTCCCGGTGAAGAAGTACGCTCACCAGTTGTAAGATACGCTTCCTGTTCGTCATAAGACAAAGACAAATACATGTTATCTAAATCATGCAATGGAAGATCAGAAATATCATCAGTTTCATCAGATACTTCCAAAGGAATAAGGTTATAGTTGGTATCAGATGCTCCAGACCCAGTACGAGAATACTTATAATACCTATCAGTAATCGTACCAAACTCCTTCGCATACTCAATCAGAGTGAGACCAATATGCCTCTGGTTGAAGGTTGTATCAACCACTCTAGCTTCCCACTGTCCGGGCTCAATTTCTACCGCAACATTGACAAGCAAATGAGCCCTAGGCTTCCACTTGCTATCACTTTTTGAACGCTCAGAAGCCCAGCACCTATAACCGTGCTTATCGCTTCCCGCTGTTGACGCCACCTTCCATTTCCAGTTAATGGGTGAAGTGATAACGTCAATGCTTACGGCAGCACCTCTGTCTGAATCGTAGTTATCAGAATCTTCCGTCAATTCCTGACGAAATCTGATTCGATACGAGTCTCCATCCTTCAAACTGAAGTATTTCTTTGTCCCGCCACCTGCACTAGGTGAAGCAGCGGCCTGACGCTCAATGTCTTTCAATGAACTAAATGTTTTCATATTTACATTATCTCCTTAAAGTTAAAGTTATTTTACTATCGTTTATAGCCTCAGATATCTCTGCGGCTGTCATATCGCCGGGATCACCCCGGCCCTCTGGGCATCTGGCCCAGCGAACTTTTTTCCCACGACACCTATCTATTATACTACATCTCATGGCCTCTCCGGCGTCATCTTTGTCGGGAAATATTATTATTTCATCAAAATATCTGCTGAGCAATCTGAACTGCTCATCGGATACTGCGGAACCAAGTGTCGCTACGACATTAGGGAATCCTGCCTGATGGATCTTAATCGCATCCAAGCTGCCCTCAGTAACAACCACTGAGTCATATCTTTTCGCATTGCATAGATTAAACAGAACCTTTGCCCTCTTAAACCCACGACTGTACAGATATCTTGGCTCTTGATCTTTTAGAACAGCGCGACCAATCATTGCAACAAGCTTATAATTAGAATCTCTTACGGGAATCACAACTCTGTTCTTTTTTTCTGAGAAGCAGACTTCAAAATATTTCAACGTGTCGATCTCAAATCCTCTCTCAGTCAAGGTAGACAACTTATCTGTTGTTTCATAGTCTACCTTTAGCTCGTCAATGGATATCTCAAATACCTCATGTTCAGATATCAGCCCCTTCAAAAGTTTGTATCTTAGAGTATCAGGGTTGACTGTTTCTCTTTCAACAACGTCTTCGTTCAAAAGTTTTCGATGCAATTGTCTAAAATTGCCTTTAGCATTGCATGACGGATTGAAACATTGCCACAACCCAGTTTTTGTATTTACATAACATGATGGTGTATCGGTATTGCGATGGAATGGGCAATATATTGCAACCTCTTCAACTCCTTGAGATTGGATATTGACGTTAGCCTGTCGTAGCAACGTCATAACTTTATCTAACATTTCGTATATACCAGCTTAAACTGATATATATCCTCCCCACTTATATATTCCGTAACCAAAGTCGATTTGACATCGCTTCCATTGTACACCTCTTCTTTAACCAATTCAGATATCCAAGGTCTAATTCTATTAAGAGTCCCTATATTCTCAACAATGCCAGACACCACAGGCTCTCCATGATTAAATTCAAGGTATTCACTAATATTATAGAACATCAGTCCTCCATAAACAAATTCAACTGGTTGGGATCATTAATAATGCTATCTGGATTTGAATACACCCATTTTATGCCTAGCGGAAACGAAATGGTTTCGCCAGTCTCAATTGTGGGAAACTTGTCAATAGAATTAGAAAGTCGATATATTAAAAAATTGATAACGAAGTCTTTATCAGTATCCTTTATGTTATTTTTCATTACGACAAATCCCACTCCTCATTCCAACTTCCAGTGTCTAAATTCCATCTCAAATAAAATCCAAAATGCCCGGCACGCCTAACCTTCCTACTAACTACCTGAAACACCTCTGACTCGAAATCCCTGTGCATAGATAACACCAAGTCGGCATCATAGGCAAGCTGCTTCGACCAAGCAACCTCCTCTAATTCAGGCGGACGCTCTGAATGCCCGTCACTCATCGTAACTGCGGCAACATCTATGATGGGCACGCCATTTTTAACAGCCATCCTCTTGAAGGCTTTAGATAGATTCTTAGCCTTCTCAGTCTCGTTGCGAGAACCACTAGCGTCATCAAAGAGTCCGTGGTAATCCAAAATAACCAAGTCCGGCTTATACTGATCAATCTTAGCCTGAACCATATGCTGATCTGCAGTGTCCAGCCCCTCAGATGTGACAAGATATATCGGGTGCTTATCCTCAAACGTATTCATGGCCCACTTTCTGTAGTCATCAACAACAGAAGGGTTGGCAGTCACTAAATCCGTATTCGTGAAATGCCCTTCGCCATTATTCAAAATAGTGTCTATCCTCTGTGATTCCTGCTGCTTGTTCATTTCAAGAGAAATTACTAAAGGAGTATACCCGGCCTTCCAAGCATTTGCAGCAAACAACCTAGATAAGAAGGACTTTCCAGTTCCTGTCCACCCAAGAAGAACAATAAAATCACCCTTCTGCCATCCACCAAATATGCTATCCATAATGGATATGCCACTAGGAACACCTAGCATTTTCCGATTGTCTTCTTTGGATCGTCTATTTAAATCATCTGCACGATCCTTCCACTCTTCCACAAGATTGGTGTCTTTTAATGATGAACTAACTTTAATTAGCTCATTAGCCCTTGACATCAGGTATCCAATAGCTTCCTTTGGACCCGTATCTTCGACAATATCATTGCCTCTGGAAAGAGCTACCCTAATCTGATGGGACAATGATTCCTTCTGGGCCACACCTATGTAATAGTCCAAAGGTTCTTGTACATTGCACACCTCGAACTCTGGAAAGTGATGCTTGATTGTATCTCTGGATGGCACCTTCTTGTGCTCATCATAATGTTTTGCTATAAACGACCATATGTCGCCATATTCAATGAATACGTCCCGAAGGTTCTCCTCTGCACACTTCACATAATTGCCATCAATGGCAATTGCGTTAAGAAGTTTAGTTTCGTAATTCAATTTTTCTCCATTTTTTGCCTAGTCTTCTCAACTATGTCTTTGAATCTTTTCTTAGAATTCTCTTCAAATTTCGCTCTGTCTATCAAATCCCTAGCTTTTAAAGCGAAATCAAAAACCAACACAGTTCCGTTACTGTTTTTAACAAATGAATCTACAGCCAAAAGCAAGTCATCGTAATCAAAATGTTTAACAAGGCTTTTGGCTACCATGTCCTGCCTAGGCGGATCCGGCACAAATAGAGCAGAATGCTCATCACACTTGTCCTCAAATACCTTGATCAGGCTCTGTCCAGTTTGACTGTTCTTCACTATCCACCTTTCTCCATTTCATTTCTAACCTATCGAACTCGCTCACCCCGGCCATGACTCCACCGGGATATTCTGTGGTCGCCATAAAAACTAGGCACTTATCGAAAAAACTACACTCCCCACATTTATTCTTGGCATATTCTATTTCCTCTTCGACATAACTAACCCAGAAATGACGATTGTCATCATCACTACATACTGAGCCAGCAAACGAAACCACACTAATCCTTATCTAACTCAGATAATTTGATCTCTATTTGCTCATCGACCTTTTCCCACAGATGTTCCCATTCTGAGTCATCATCAACACGATTAGTTCTAACTTCAGCACCAGCATCTAATCTTAATGACTCGTAGTTTCCAAGATTTTTAGTAATCCCAAGAGACACCCAAATCTTACCATCTTTTGGAAAGTTTTCAATCGTCATCTAATTACTCCTATACTTTTTAGCTTTTGTGCTTAAGGTTCTAATTTTAGACCTTAGCTCTTTATTTGTTATTTTTTTATTTGGCGGTCGGCCGGGCGGCTTCCGTCCTGAGAAGAAGGTTAGCATATCGGAGGCGTCCTCCTCCGTATAATACCTCCAATTCTTCAGACCGGACCCGTCAGAGATCCGCTTGGGCTCAGAGAGATGCCCAAGACGCTCATAGCGCCTGATTGTATCAGGCTTTCTTTGAACGATCTTGGACACCTCTCCTATCGTATATAAGCGCTTAAGAAAAAGATGTGCATTGTCTATAGGTAATTCTATTACCTCATCAGACATGATATTCCTGATCTTAATTCTATTAAATTTTTTATGTATAGATACTATCTTTACAATGTCTGTACTATATGAATATATTTTATTTTGAAGTATTTTGATGTTCACACTTTACAGCTTTCCGTAAAATATCTTTTACATTTGCTATATTCGCATTGCCCCAAGTATCCTTTGGTATATCAACAGACCAGCCGCATCTCAAACAAGTCAAATCTATATAATTTAACCCAATAGCGTTTGATTCTAGAATGCGACCCCCGCACTTTTTACAGATAATGGATACCTTTTCCATATTATCCTTTTCTCAAAGTTGAAGCCGTATCCGGGTCACCGACCTGTGTGGCAACAACACTCTTTATGACAGACAGAAGAGCACCGGCTCCGGCAACAATCGCAGCCTCAAAACTAGCTAAATCCGTTACTGTAAAGATGGCAAGGAAGGACTGAAGGCCGGTCCATACCGCCCTTTCAATTACATCCTTAATATAAGTTTTATTCATTTTTCCTCCTAATCAAGCCAGCATGTGTATTCTGCAGTAACGATACCTCTTTGAGGATGCACGAACTGCAAATGCTGGGATGGTCTGCCTACGGCAGCCAGTGATTCAATCGCGTATGTGTTGGTAGACTCAGTGCTCCCAGCAATCCTTAATTGAACCGTATTGAAAGTCATCTTTGTAGGAGTATGCCAATGTCCGCAAAATACGTCCTTGAAATCTTCCTTGATGGCTCCAACTTTCCAGCCATAAACCTTTTTCTGGAACGGATGAAACGAACCAAAAGATCTAAACTGGTCACCGTGGCAAAGTAGGCAGCTATACTCGCCAATTCTATCTATAGTATACCAATTTCTCTCCCCGCCGCCATCTGGGATATCAAAAGTTATTCGAGGCTCAGATTCGAACATCAAATTTACAATACGGTATAACATTCTGTCGGCATTTGTTTCCGGATCATGGTCACGCTTAGACCGTCCGCCAATAGCGCCGTGGTTGCCGATAACACACGATACATGAACCGATTCAAAGTTTTCAAGCATTGTTTTTAAAAATGTTGACATTATCCTAGGACCATCAACTGTTACCTGACGATAGAGTCCTCCATCAACCAAAAAACATTGCCCCGGAAAGATTAACTCTCCCTCAACAATGTCTCCCAGAACCCAAACGTGCAGTTTTTTAACAGGGTGGTCTTCTCTTTGAATATTAGTAAGATCCACTACCTTCTGAGCGAAGATTTCAACTCTATCTTCGCAAATTTCTGAATTATAGTCAGGCGTAACTTTGGCCAGTTGCCAATCCGCTAGGACAGCCACTGCGACCTCCTCGCCTTTTGTTCGCCTATCTTTCTTAGGTTGGGTGATTTTAGGGAAATTTAAATTACCTAATTCACTCTCAACAGCCTCATATACAGCGCCAGCAAGGTCGTCTTTCTTATCTTTAAGCTTGACATACTCTGTGACTAATTTATTATACGCCGCTCGCAGTTCAAAATCATCATTTGGCCTATCACCTGTAATTGGGTCCTCTTCCACAGGGAAGTCTCCTGACTCTAGCCTATATCTACAAATCCTACCTTCTCCGCAAGCATCCAAATCCTTGCGGCAGCGTGGATCTCCATACTTCTGATTATGAGTTTTGGATATAAATTTTACTTCGCAACCTTCCGCTTCGCACGTTTTCATATGACCTCCGAATCGGGTGCCTCCTACTATACACCGTTTCGCGGGATGTTCCCGTACAAACCGGATCTTTTTTTGAACCCGCCCCGCGACAGGTCGCGCCGCACCGTGCCTTCTTTCCTCTTCTTGGCGGCACGCTTCGTAGCCATAGTTCTAAGCTTATCCTTATGGTTCCAGCTAATATGACGCCCCTCGCTATGGACAGCAGTGTGTTCAGCAGCTGTGCATAAATACAAGTTCTCTAACCTGTTGTCTTCCTTTATCTCATTAATATGATGCACAGTTTCCCAACTCTCCAGATATCTACCAAGATTTTTTTCCATAACAAGTCTATGCTCATAAACGTACCCACATATATCTCTAGGGTGTTCGGGCCTCAATACTCGCACATACCCTTTGTCATCAATATATTTTCCGCCAGAAAAATTGGGGTTGTTAATACCCTTTAGTCTGTCCTGATACCAATCAACGTCACGCTTAGACGCTAATTTCTTAGACCGACGAGCCACAGTCCTCAGCATATAGCTGTGTTGGCTCAGACCCTAAGATGTTATAAGAGTATGTCCCTCCAGATCGACCAACAAAAAGCGTATAGTTTTGAGAAGTTAAACCGCTTGCTCCGGAATCAACCATCACAGAATACGATCCTCCTCCAAGTTTTGTCGTCATTGAAGTAATGCTTGTCGCAAGCAATACGGTCTGAGTTACTGACGAAGTGTCCGGCACGGATGCAGTAGCCGACGACAAGGTGTCGGGCCACGGAACAGTAAAAAACCATTCCTGAATCTTTGTGTCTGTTGAGGCTGTTCCATTTACAAGCCTATAGCTGTACACAACATTTTCATCACCACTTGATATCTGGATCCCCGGGGTTGTAAAGGTAAACTTTACATATCTGTTTGCCGGAGATGAGACACTATAGTCTAGCCCAGCTCCCTCATTAATAAGTGCAATAACTGAGGTATACGTTGACGTAGTTATCGCTGTCTGAGTCGTTGTATCCTGCTTAAACGACAGAACTCCTCTAGCATAATTATCCGTTGCTTCCTTGACCTGATCAATGTTTGTTGACATCTGCTGCAGCCTGTCGGAGCTAATCGGAGTCCCGTCGGCCCAGCTAATTGAGTCATAAATTTCGTATTCCATATCTCTCCATTATACCTTATTTGAGGTTAAGACTCCACCCATTATGCAGATTCCAGTTCGGCAATTCGAGTCTCTGCAATATCAAGTTTATCAGATAACTCCTGTATGGCTCTGGTCAATATGGGAATAAATTCATCGTATCTAAGCCCGGGATTGTATGCTTCAGGAATATCTTCATCATCTTCATTTGATGCCTCCATTAAGGGCGTGTGACCGTCAATCCAAAGAGCAACAGATTCAGCATCCTCACCAAGTAGCGCTTCAACCTCTTGAGCTATAAAACCATGGTGGTCCCTCATCCCCGGTCTTAACTCATGAGTATTCTCATCACTGGTTTCTTTCCACTTGAATGTCACAGGTCGTAACCCATTAACAAAATCTAATCCAAATGTCGCATCCTGTATATCTGTTTTTTGATTGACATCCGAAACAGACGGATAAGAATAAGAATAAACAGCATTAAATGCTAAATTACTGGCACCCCACCTGTACATGTTATTGGATACAGGCTGACCATTTGCATAGAACCCGACATAGTTGCCTACATTTATTTTATTAAGCCCAGAAGATTTAATGCGAGTATCTCCACCGCTGTAGCATGTAATATGATTAGTGTTGGTTGCAGAATTCAAGTACAGTGACCCAGATGCTTTTATATACCTATAACCGCTAAAAGAAATATCTCCAGTTAAAGTTAATGCGCCAAAGCTCGTATGGGTATGCCCAGTCAATGAATACTGAGTATGGGTATGCCCAGTCAATGAATACTGAGTATGCGGATTGCCAGTGGTAAGGCTGCCTAACGAATTGTGATCTATAGTAGATTCATATTCAGTATCTATAGCTGTTACGTGACCTTGAGCATTTACCGTCAAAGACCTAAGATATCTACCGGTACCGCCATATGTACCCGTTGTAGCATAATTATCATGATTAACAACACCACCAGATTCAGTCAAAGCAGTTCCATATGTGACAGAACTCCCGCCAACAGCAGAACCATTCCACATGAGAGTCCCTCCGTTGTTATATAACTTATAACTGTATCCGGAAGTTAGGTTGTGATTTCCAATAAATACGCCATTCCTGGGTATTTGAACAACAGACGGCCATGTTGATGTCCCTAAATGAATATTATCGCCTTCAAGAGTAACGTCTCCACCAGCATGTATTTTTATGTTATCAGACCCAGATGTCGTAGCTAACAACTGAACACCGTCCCCAGATGATGTTAAAACAGAGATGTAATTATTTCCACTTCCCGACCCTGCATTTAACTGCATGCCTGTTCTTGAAATAGACAGAATGCCACCGACTAATGTGCCATAGGTTGTATTCAAAGCACTATTCAGCCACTCAATCGCTGTGGTCGATGAAAAACCGCCGTATGTGCTATCCGATGTGCGGACACGAACGTTACTGGCCCCACCAGAAATAACATTGGCAGCAGTAACATTGCCACTACTATCAACAGAGAATTTACCACTTGATGTAGCTATTGTATTGGCAATTATATCACCGCTAACAGATAAATCGGTTCCGTCAAATGTTAGTTTATCACTAACAGAGAACTTAGTGATTCCACTATAACGCCCCATAGCAATATCACCACTAGTGTTGTAGTCAGGGTCATATCCTCCAGCACCATCAACGCCCAACACCACATCCCCAGCGCCAGCACCTACCGTATATCTGCGAACAACCACTTCACCGCCGCCAATTGAAATAATTTGCTGAGATGGATCAAGTAACATCTCATCTGATGAGTTCACGGTGCCAGCGTAAAGCTTATTGTTCTGAATGCTCCAAGCACCAATCAGCCCAGCATTGGCACGAATAACACCTGTGTTATCTACACTAAAGGCGGTTGTTGAAGTTGTAGCTCCACTAAATGTCGCATTTCCAAGCCACATATTCCCATCAATATCGACATGAAATGACGAAGTATCTGATCCTCCAATATCAATAGTGGAAGCACTGATATTCCCAGAAAACGATCCAGATGTTGCAGTAATTGCGCCACGAATAGACAAAATATTAGTTGTTTTATCCCAATTGATACCAGCACCACCAGAGGTGGCCCAATCACCAACAGTTAAATTCCCATAACTAACCACATCACCATTCGTTAAGACACGGAAGACAACACTGTTGCCAGAATTAACAGTTAAGCCACTGTCGATTATAGTAGCACCTCGCATTGTTACATTATTATTGAACTCAGCGGTTCCATCATAATTAATCTTCCATCCAGAAGTCCCGGCAGAATAACTATAACTCCGAATTGTATTATTAATAAGAGCAAAATCTGTAGCTATTTGCGCTGCAGTTATCGTGTTTGCATATATATCACCAGCAACAATCGTATTAGCCGCTATCTCGCTAGAGCCTCCAGATCCCCCCTCAACCTGAGACGGTTGAAACGATGTGGCCGACGACATCGCTGAAGTCCCAGCGTTTCCTGTCCCATCCCAATAAGTCCATGAACTATTATTGTTTGAACTGTCAATAGCCCTGACTCGTAAATAATACGACGTCCCAGTCGTTAACCCCGTAACACTTATAATCCGACCAGTCTGTCTACCTGTTTCCACTTCATTCGTAACCCAGTTAGACTCCGATGCCACACTGGTTGACAAGCTGTACTCAAACTGGCCGATACCCCATTTCATATCGGCTTCAGTATTGTCCTGAAGCCTTGCCAAGAATCCTCTAAAACTTACAAAATGATTAGTTGATGCAGTTTCAAACTGTGGTCCGCTAGGTGGGGTCGAATCGACGGCAGGAGAGATGTTGCTAAGTTCCTGAAGTATTCCAATTATCCCAGACTGACTTCTCGCGCTAATGACAACTTTATATCTAGTGGTGCTCACTGTTGCCATGTTTGGTAAATTATCAAAAACATAAGTCAGACCATCAACTATAACTTCAGTTACTTTTATGTAATTTGCCCCACTATCAGTGCTTCGGTGCAACTCGACAATGTAATTTTCAGCATCATTAGATGGATTCCAAGACACATTCAGATAAGATGTGGCATCTGCATGCACCCCAGCAGTGACAGTAAGTCCTGTGGCGGGACCGGGAACCTTGGGTCCAATAATCAAAGGGGGCTGGCCGTTGCTTCCGTCCCCAATGATAACGCCACCAGATGGATTGATAGATCCAGCATTCACAATGCGTCTAACTTCGCGTTCCAATTCTAATTTATCAACAAAATCATATAAATCATAGCGAGACATATCTATCTTTGTAGAGTTAATGCCGTCGTGATCATGCCCACCGGCAATGAAATAAGTTACACTATTTTCAGGAACACCCTCAGCCATTATGAAGCCTCCCTAAGAGTTAAACGCTGCGACACTCCGCCATTATACTCTATTTTGGACTCAACAACCCAGTAATCCTTATTGGATATCCCCAACTGTTCCAATCTAGAAATCGTTATTCTGTCTCCAAGCTGCAGTTTTGGCATAGATAGGACATCAACATCTAAGATGGGAACTCCGCTTTCCATTTTATTAATTAAAAAATCGGCAAGGTCTTGAGCATAATCGTCATCTGAAACAAATCTATTATCTATAACGACTTCTTTTTTACCGTATTTTCTCATGCTATCTGAATATATAGAACTTTGCCTACTGACTTTAGAGCTTGAACCCCCATTAGAAATTGCAGTCCCAGAAATAGACGTAAAGTACATTACACCGCTATATGCGTTCGTGCCTTCCAAAAACACAACGTCGCCAATATTATCATTTACAGATAAATTCGTAGTTGCAGACATAACAACTTCTCCGCCATATGGCTTTTTTATAAACCTATCAACAGAGACAAGATCGGGATCTTCGAATTCAACGGCAGCAATAAATGGGGCTTTGATATCTACAGCAGGGGACTGCGACCATGAAAACTGGAAGTACCGAACCTCTCTCACCTTGTCCCCGCCAGAATGGGCAGCAGCGGTTGTACCGAATTGTGCCCGAGTTAATGTCTTAAAATAATTTTCATCAAGCTTATCGTATTTTATAATCTCATCATTAATCTTAAAATATCCCTTCTCTTTCCATGGAGGATTCGAGGTGCTATCAACAAATATTTGAGATGTTTCTGCACTTGTCACAGACGAACCTGATGCCAGCTTAGTCACCGTTAAAGAAGTAGGATCGGGAGGTCGCCATAAAGGGGACAGTCCAATATTTTTACTAATCATCGGATTGACAACAATTGTAACTTTATTTGCCAATAATTCAATTCGCCTCTCTGCAGATTTAATGTTTACAGAATCACTAATGGTTGCCTGAGAAGTGGCATGTTGAGGTATGCCTGATTCATACAACCTAGAGAAGTGATCGTATCTGAACTTCCCGAACTCATCGAAATAAAACATTCCCAAATCCCCGGTAGCAATATCTCCAGCAATCTGAAATGCGCTCTTCTCCCCATAAAGATACGGATGGACCCTTATCTCGTCCATTGTTGTGATATAATAATGGTCTCTTACCTGATCGGAAGTCAAGGCCTTTCTATAGATTGCAAACTCATCGATCTTTCCTCGCAGATAGGCATTGCTAGAGCTTGACCCATATGTAGACTTGCCAACAAGAAAATCCTGGCTGCTCCAAGCAGCAGGTGCGCCGACAGATGTGATTGTGTCCTTCAGTTCTCCATTGAAATAATATTTTAAATCTGTTCCATCATATGTAGCAACAACATGAACCCACTCATCCAAATCGCCACCAGTACTGACAGAGGCTTCTTGCATTGTGCCAGAGTTATTTATAAACTTAACCCCATGACCTGAACTCTTGAAAAACAATCCAACGCCCTTAGTTCCGGTGCCAGAAGTGGCATTGTCTAGGTTGCCAGCGTACACCCCTTGCCCCGACACATAACTTGTGAAATTTACAAAAGCTTCAATGCTAAACGACCCTGTGTAGTTGCTGCCGGAGGAGCTGGTTAGATCTATGGACGAATCGTATGCAATAGTCATATAGTCATTGCTCCCATCCGTATTATCCATCTTAACAGAAAAATCTTTAGAATCAGAGCTAATTCCGCCACTCTGTCTTAACAGGGGAGACCCCGAGTAAATTCCATGATTTCTAATTAGAGATGAATAATTATTAGATGCGATGTAGTCATCTCTTGAGCCAACCACATCAAAAGCGACATCCGTCAATGTCTCAGACGGAGATACAGCGGCATAAGATCCAGAACCAATTTTTCTTTCTAATTTAAGTTCAAAATCGCCCATAACATGAAAAGCCTCAATGCGAATCGATATGGGATTGTTTTGATATAGCCTAACACTATCGGTCTGAAAGCTAACCGAGCTCTGATTATTGAAAAACTTATCTATCCTAAGCTCCCCCTTAAATAACTCCAAGTCCCGCCTAGCAGACTCACTGTCCGACGCTGAATCAAATACATACCTAGACGACGATCCGCCCAAGAACAATCTAAATCCGCCGTTTTTAACGGTAATTTTAAACTGATAATCATCAGTAGACGGAGGAATGAAAAATCCGTCAACAACGGTGTGATAGAAATCCGCCTGACTACCTGGATTGCGATTAGTATAATTTACAGCATAGCCTGAAACACTATTTGTGCTAGAATTTTCAGTTACTCTAGGAGATTTACTGTAATCAATCAACTCCTTTCCTCCAAGCCCCAAAATGTTGCTCTGGACGGTCCTGTCATCCCTAAACAGCGCCCTCCTCAGGTCCTCAGAATCCCCTGAGAGGTCCCCCAGAGTCCACCAGCGGGCCAGCAAGCCCGATCCGGGGGTAATAGAGGACGACCCAGCGCTGACGCTCCCGCTAGACACCCCCTCGTTGAAGCGGTAATGAGCGACAGCACCATCCTCCAAAACTGCCTTCTGATAGGGATACAGGCCTTGAAAATCTGCCCTAGGAAAGTTGTTTGTCGATAAAAGAATTCTCAACGCATTAGCTGCATCTGAGTCCGAAACAATAAACCCTCCCTCAATTTCAGCATCGGTAAGGAACCTAGTATAGTCCCTACACTGAACATCCATAGTCATATTGGTTAATTGCTTCCACTCATCGGCCCAATAGGTCCCACAATTAACATACTCATACTCGTCAGGGCTAGTGGTTGTCCTCCACCCAAGAGACACAACAAATTTAATATCCTTAGCTAAATACGAACCATACTTCAAATTGCTACCCACTGTAAAATGATGTTGTGAATTATCTATAGACATAGTGAACGAGTTTGCAGAAATACCTCCAAGAGGCAAAGTGGTATCGTGAATATCCCTATTTTTGTCACAAGAGAATCTTATAATATATTCACTGATATCTGTTTCATATATCGGATTAATCTCATTAACCCTCGCATAATCATTTCCATTCTGAGTTTTATGAATAGTTAACCTCGCACCCTTAATATCAATAGTGTTCCCAGAACTCAACGTGTGTCGATAAGAAGAAGTGCCTTTGCTAAGCACATGATTAGCCACCACAGATTGATACGATCCAGCAGAATCTAGATATTCAAGAGTATATTCCTTTATCGCACCAGAATATTCAGAAGTATATATTTCAATATAATTTATTTTCTCCTGATTAAACGTCATAGTTATAACAGGGGCAGTCGCATAAACTCCGGATGAATTAGTTGCAGTAGGAGATCTCCAACCAAACTCATGGGATCCACCATTCTTTTCAGGCAAAGTATGCCAAGTACCGTCAGCACGAATAGGTAAACCATCAACATCTAGATCACCAACGACGCCCCAAGTCATCCCTTGTCTATTCCAACCATTAGCAACTTGACGTACATCAAAATAATCACCAATATTGCCACTCAGTTTTTGAGCCGTCGTATAGTCGGGAACAGCCGAAACAGATACGTTATCAAGGCTTCTTGAATTCTTCCATTCAGCCAAAACCTTGGGTCTAATTTTCTGAACGGTCTTCTGAAGGGCTGAATCAAAAGCAGTACTTACAGAGTTGCCCTGATCATTCTCAGTTATCATACTTCCTCCAACTCAATGAAAACATCCCAGAAATATGCGCCATAATCACTATCAACTGGAGGCGTGCCTATTTCAGCGTCATGTGAGACAGAGCCATTGACGACAGCAGTAGTCACAGCTCTACGAACAAGGTTTTCCTTGTAGGCTTTAACAATAACAAAATACTCTTCATCCCCGAACATTTCATCTCTACTTCTGATATTCAAAGTGTGTCTCATCCCATCATCAGCAACAGACTTCAAAAAATCACGCCCCTTTCTGGAATCGAAGTTACTGTCGGCATCGTTGCCCATATATTTCCAATCAACCTTGAAAACCTTCTTTCTGTGATTTTCAGGATAAAATCGGCTACTCTTGCCATCAGATCTTATTACGTTAGAAACGTTATTAGACTTCTCAGTAACACCAAGCCTTCTATTCTGTTCCGTAATCGGATTCCCGTCAATCCTAAGATAGTACAAATATGGTCTCATTGCAAACAATGAGGACCTAGACGAAGTAACAATTCTTCCATTAGAAGTCAAAGTTGTAGAAACAGATCCAGACCCAGACAAAGCAGACACTCCAGTTTTTATAATTTCAACAACTGCAGCAACAGAGGCTGAACCGCTTAAAGCAGGATCAGAAACAGCCTCCTTATGAGAAGTGACATTCGTAGACGAGCTACACGATAGGTTTGGATCGACATACAATTCCTCAGTGCCTGAAACAGCCATCGCTCCAGAGCCCGGAGTGTTGCAAGAACCCATAACTATTCTCAAATACGATATAGCAACAGACCCTGTGCCCGTGGCAGCCAAAACACCCCTCTGAATCTGAATGGCTACAGCGGAAACTGTGGCGTTGCCGTACTGAGACACGGGCATACCCAGAAGCACTTCAATAGAGACAGTCATAACAGAACCAGCAGCAATAGCAGCAACATTGCCAAGGAGCACCCCAGTACCCACTGCAGACATGGAGCCCGAACCAGACAGCGAAGCATCGGCGTGTATGATTTCAGTACCAACAGCGGACACAGAACCTGAACCGGACAAGGCAGCGCTTTCCATTCTAAACGTAGTCAACGTGCATGACAAAGTAGCGTTTGCTGACGGATTGGCCGATGTAATCAAAACCTCCTTGCCAACAATCATTGAAGAACCTGAGGCATCCAACGCACTGGACAGATGTACAATCTTCATCGAAGAGACAGACAACGTGCCAGAAGCAGACATGGAAGAACTTTCCAAACGAATGACCAATTCTGAAGCCGTGGTAGAGCCAGAGCCAGACAACGCTGCTGCAGCAAACCTAACTTGACTGGCTATGCTCGAAAGTGCGCCTGATCCAGACGGGGCCGCACTAGCGAACAACACATCGTGTGCTATACAAGACACAGACCCTGTTGCAGCAACCTGAGCAACGCCCAAGCGTTCACCAATTGCAACTATTATCGAAGAGCCAGCAGCAATAAGTGCAGCGGCAGCGTGTTCGATGAGAACAACAACAGACAGAATAGAACCAGAGCCAGAAATATTAGAACTAGATATCCTAACAACATACCTATCAGACGATAGAGAACCAGAGCCCGACAAGGCAGCGTCGGCAGGTTTTATCCTAAATACAGAGATGGACAACGAGCTTGTTGAAGTTATGGAAGAATTGCTATATATCTCTTCCATCCCAACGCCCGACAAGCTGCCAGTAGCAGTCATTGAACAAGAAGCAAATAACGCCTCCATCCCAACAGTAAGAGCAGAACCAACGCCAATAACAGCAGCGGCTCCGTGCTCTACCAGAGTAGCGACAGATACGCTAGATCCCGAACCAGAGATAGAGACCTGAGCAAGGAGTGCTTCCTTGCCAACCGTTAAGACAGAGCCACTACCCGATATGCTGGAAGATGCAGTAGCAACCTTCATTGAGGTAGCGGATACAGAACCAGAGCCAGACAGGCTAGCTGAGTTATATAGCTCCTCAAGGGCAACTGTTACAGAAGAACCTACAGCTATCAAAGCAGCAGCAAGATACTCAATAAGACCCGCAACAGAGACAACGGAACCAGAACCTGAAATACTAGCGGATCCTATTCCGTCAGCAACGGGAATACCGGAAAGTGTACCGCTTCCAGAAAGCGCACATGAAGCATACTGAACCTGATACGACGTGGTACTAATCGAAGCAGATCCACTCAGCGCAGCTGTCCCTATTCTTTCGCCAATAGCGACAATAATGCTCGAACCAGCAGCCACAAGTGCAGCCGCTAGATGCTCAATAAGCATTGCAACAGTAACAGCCCCACCAGAACCGGAAATTGCAGAATCAGAGATTCTAATAACATAATTGTCAACAGTTCCAACAGACCCCGACCCCGAAACAGTCGCACTAGACACCCTAACAGCGGACTCAACAACTGATACAGAACCACTGCCAGAAATCCCTATGGAAGCAAATCTAACTTGCATAGCCGACGAAGATACAGAGCCAGACCCAGAAGCAGAAACAGTTCCAAGACGTTCGCCAATAGCAATGATAATAGAAGAGCCAGCAGCAACAAGAGCAGCGGCAAGATGTTCAATAAGTCCAGCAACAGAAACGACAGAGCCAGAACCAGAAATTGCAGCACTAGATACACGAACAGTGTAAGAATCAACACCAGCAACAGTACCAAAGCCAGACAGGGAAGATTCCCCAACAATCCCCACAAAACTAACAATTACAATAGAAGCAGAGCCCGATATAGATACAGACGCAAGTTGCACAGTGTAAGCTGATACAGATACGCTGCCATAAGCAGATACGGACGAGGCCCCGATCCTTTCGCCAATTGCAATAATAATTGAAGATCCGGCAGCAATCAAAGCGGCAGCGGAATGTTCAATCAAACCAGCAGCAGACACAACGGAGCCACTACCGGAAATAGAACAACTTGCATTCCTAATGCTCGACTCAGAAGCAACAACAGAGCCCGAACCTGAAGCGGCAACAGTAGTAAACCTGACCTGAGAAGCCGTTACAAGTGAAGAGCCCGTGCCTGAAATTGAAACAACTCCCAATCGCTCACCAATTGCAACGATAATTGAAGATCCGGCAGCAATAAGAGCAGCGCTGAGATGTTCAATCAATCCAGCGGCAGACACGACAGAGCCAGCACCTGAAATTGCAGAACTAGAAACCCTAGTAACCAACTCAGTTGCCGAAACAGAACCGCTGCCAGACAGAGACACCGTTGCAAATCTAATCTGAGAAATCGCTACAGCTACTGAGCCAGAGCCAGAAATCGTAAGTGTGCCGAGCCTTTCACCAATTGCAACGATAATTGAAGAGCCAGCAGCAATAAGAGCAGCAGCGGCGTGTTCAATAAGCGTTACAACGGTCAATGCGGAACCGGAACCCGACACTGAGGCACTAGACACCCTGACAGCAGATTCAGTTACAGATACAGAACCAGACCCGGACAAAGCAGATGAATCAATACGAATCGCAATAGATGAGGCCGAAACAGAACCAGAACATGTGAGCGCAGCGACCCCAATACGCTCACCGATTGCAGCAATAACTGTTGAGCCAGCAGCAATAAGTGCAGCAGCTAAATGTTCAATAAGTATTGCAGCAGTTATTGTAGAACCAGAACCAGAAATTGCGACACTAGTCTTGCGAATAACGTAATCCGCAACAGACATGGAGCCAGACCCAGACATTCCCGAATCAGAGATTCTAACAGCTAAACTATTAGTAGACGCAGATCCGCTACAAGTTAATGAAGCGGAAGCAAGTCTTATCTGTGATGCAGATATTGAGACAGTTCCGCTACCAGAAATTGCAGAAGAACTAGCCTGAATAAGGTACGCCGACGCCGACACAGATCCAGTAGCAGACATTGCCGAAACGCCAATGCGTTCACCAATGGCAGCAATAACAGTTGATCCAGCGGCAATCAATGCGGCTGCTAAATGCTCAATAAGAATTGAAACAGTCGCAGTTGAGCCAGATCCCGAAATAGATGCACTATCAATCCTGATAGCAATACTCGTTGCAGAAATGCTGCCGCTACCAGATAGAGCACACGTTGAATACGTCTCCTCAATTGCAGAGACAGACACTGATGCAGAACCGGAAATCGCAGCAGAGGTTATAGAAACCTTAGAGGCAGAACACGACAAAGACCCAGACCCAGAAATTGAAGATACGCCAATGCGTTCACCAATAGCTATAATAATTGCAGAACCAGCAGCAATCAATGCGGCGGCAGAGTGTTCAACTAGAACAACAACAGACAGTACGGAGCCAGAACCAGATAGACTAGCCGACGCAGTAATCTCTTGAGTGGTACCAAGGAATGAATAGGTTAGTGGATAGGTGAAAGATGTATAACCATCATTGAATTCAGTAGCCATACTAACTCTCCATCAATTTCAATGTTACATTATAATAGTAACATTTATTAACATGGTCTCTTCTGACAACATCCTCCGTATAGGACCCAATATACACAGAAAACGTTTCGCCCGGATCATTAGGTTTGTCTTGGACAAAGAAGTCCAATATGCCCCGCATCGACGTCAACTCTTGCAAATAATCACGGCCATACTGCCCATCAACAGTAAATTTAGGTATAGCAGGAAGATACTGATATGTCAATGTAAAATCCTTCTTTACACCTTTGATGAAGCGCTTCGTATTGCCAGATAACAAAACGATGTCTTCATATAAATATCTATCATCTATAGCAAATTTACGATTATGAGCAGACAAAATGCGCCCATTGAGCTTTACGAGACGATATACTGACTGAGAGCCGTCAATATTAGTTCTTACCTTAGGGATAGAGCCTGTCGCTACTAAAGCAGTTGACCCCGTGACTATAGCCATTAAACCCTAGACCTTTTGTTCTGGTCTACGTAACTTCCTATAGTTCTATTCTCAACACCCCTAACCCGCTCAGAACTGGGTGCAATATTTACATTGTAGTCGGACATCATGGACTCAAACCATTCTCTTTGACCAACAAAAGTGTCAACATAAATATTAACGTTGCTACTGCTATTATTAGTAGTACCGCCGCCAGCACTGTTTGGACCAACGAATCTGGCATAGTTGTTCATATTGTTCAGGGTGCTCATTCCTATACGCCTAGTAGCGGCAGCTTTCATAACAAACTCCTGTCCGTGGGCCATTATCATTTGAGAAGCCGAACCAGCCCCACCAACCATGCCTCCAGTAAAGAAGCTGTCAATGTTTGTATATGGCTTTCTAGTGTGATGCCAAGGCTCATGGGCTAGAGGAGTCCATATTCCACTCTTGCCTGAGAATTTATCCATAAATGCCCAGCGCCTATCGCGTTCATTATCCGGTCCAGAAATGTCCACAGCCTCACCGCGTCCATGCATTGACTTCCCCGGAACAGCGACCTCAGGTGAATTTCCGCCCTTATGACTCCACCAACTCCCATCCCAAAAACGATCACCATATTTACCAAATATCTTGGCTCCGCTTTGAGAAGTCTTACTGTAATGCTTCTTAAACAATTCAATTTGCCTATCCATCGGACGCATGCCACTACTGACCCACATGGTCAATCTTTCTTTATCCCATGCCTCATTAGCCATCTCAATAACACCCTTAGCCAAACTACTGTGAACACCCTTCAGCTTAGGACTTAGACCCTGAACATCCCTAGACCCCCCACCTCTAGATGCATTATCAATCACCGTATCGTCTATCAGTGCGGCGAACTCGTCGCCGTCGAGCAGAGCACCACCCGGTTCGACCACTTCGACAACATCGTCCACCGCTTCCACGACTTC
>NZBO01000059.1 GCA_002686315.1 archaeon
AACATTTCCTCTATTTCTTCCCAAATTTCAGATGATATATCGGACGATTCTTCTCGTTGTGCTTGGATGTACGGTACTGCTTTGTCACCTAATCCAATGCATATCTGGAGACGATCATCTCGGATCCGGTTTCGCATCAAGTTATTCATGTTAAATTGTTGTGTAAACCAAATACGTTTCCCTCGTCTTTCTAACAAATCAGACCAATCTACCCCAATTACACCCCGAACATACACACGCCGTGGACCTGGGAAGATGATTTTACGTGGACCTGGTGATCTCGTTACCGTTGCGAGTCCATTTCCTATCTCAGATTCATATAACACACGTAGATTCTCTGATATAGGCTCACCAAACACTTTTTGTTGATGTTTATAACGTGCATTTTTTCCTTTTTCGCCTGTATAAATAGAATCATCAAGCGCTTCTTCTCCGTACCGAAAAACTAATCGTTTCATAAGTGATCGGTAGGATCCTTCGAATTTTGTTTCACTATTTGTTATAATATCATAATGCAATGCAAATGTGATGAAATCACTCTCAATATCATCTTTAAGATACCTGGTAAAGACATCATTACACAGAAGAGAATCATCAACATATCCTCTGTATGCTTCAAATTGTGATCCGAGAGTTCTTTCAAGGTATTCTTCAAGTTGATCACGGTTTGCGAGACAGGTTAATTCGCGATGTATTGCAGGAAACCGACGTCGTGACACGGTATACTCTGGCTCCACAAGATTCTCACATCCATCAAGAACACGATCAACTAATTCGAAATGTGGTTCCCTCTCTGTTGTAAGTGAGCCATACATTGCAATACCCCAGAATGTAGAACTCTCGTGACAAGGATCTTTTTCATATGCAGTTGCAAGTGCTTCAAGTACATCTATAATCTCTTGACTCATTGATACCACCCCTTATGTTCCATCAGTTCCCTGATTCTTCTCGTTACTTCCTCATTCTCTCGAAAATTTTTATCATAGTGATCCTGTAAGTCGAAAGGACCTTCTTGAACCGTAAATCCTATTGGTGGTATACGTCTGAAAAAGCCATCGTAGATAATACGAGGTCGTTTACTTTCTTCTTTTGCGTGCGTGAAGTCTTTTTTTGTTGGTGTCCCATTTCGGATAACGTACCCAGGATTCAATGAAAATGATGCACTCACACGTGACTCAGTAACATCAGCAACTTGACATGCAACGATAACATATGGATCAAATGAACCAGGACTAACATCTACACCTTCATCAATGTTATGCGCACTATTCGCGCCATATTCCCCAGATAATTCCAAATTAACTTCATATCCTACTTTTGCAAAATCCTCTAAAAATGCTTTCTCAGATGAACGTTCAATTTTGCTTCGTGGGATTTGTATGGAGAGAAAACCACCTTCCGGTTGCACTCTGTGTACTTCGCGTAAAAACATCACACGTTCCTCAGGCGAGAGGAAGTAAAACGCGTTTGCTAACTCAAAATAATCGACAGATCCATCTGGTATGCTGTGCGTGCGAGCAGCTGATGCAATCATTTCTTTATCAAAGACGTCCATACCAGGTCTAAGGTCATCCAACGCGATAAGTTCTTGCAAGTTGTGAATAGAACCAAGATACATTTCTGATCCTTCAATACCTTGACGTCTCATCGCATCTTCTGCAAATTCAAGTTGCGTTGCAAGTAATTCAATCATCGTTGTTGGTCTTTGTAATATTCTGCCAAGAGATCCAGGTCCTGATGCACCACTTACAATATGTTTAAACTTGCCATAGGTTTCTTCAAGTTTTCTTACAATTCCTGCACTTAACCTTGCACAATTTGCAGAATGTGTGTTATTCCAGTCATAGTTAAAATTACTTGATAGTAAAACGGCATTGTTACCACGCTGCATTACTTGTGCAAATCGTTTTGATCCAGCACCAACAAGCGAATTGAACATCATGGAAAGTGTTCCTCGTGAATTGAGATGAACAATATGCGCTAACTGTTCTGATGCTGCCAATCCAGCATCACGAACGTATCGTGCAAGCTCTTCAGGTGTCGGTTTTGCATCATAAACTGCATTTGCATCTTTCATTTTAGTATTAAGAAAATTACGTACCGCCGTATTAATACCAAGATCAGGGGAATGAAGATGTGTAACAGTAACTTGTTGACGTTGACCTCGTCGAGGTCCCCTTCCACGAACTTGCACTTCTTTGAATGGAACGCTTATCTCATCATATCTCACTTGGCGGATAAATGCTCTTCCATCAATTCCCTCCCGTATCGTGCCACTTGTCGCGACAACAGCATGTACGTCAGGGTTAACAGATGCTTCCATAATTGCAATTTGACGATCACTATATCCATCTTGTTTCGTGCATATGTTAACACTGCTATCAATGTAACGAACAACTAATTGATCTGTTGCAACTCGCTGTGCAAGATCCTTGGCGATATCTCGTTCCGTGACGGCAAGAACTTTCGATCCTTCCTCTTTACTTTGTGTGATAAGGCTACGTAATGCATGTAGTCGACCATGTTCATTGACATATTGTCCATCTTCCTGCTTTTGCAGTATGTCGAAATTAGTTTGGTTCTGTTCAATAAATGTACGTACCCTTGTGTGAAACGAAGTATCTTTCCAAAAATGTGTATCTGTAAATTTTGTTGGATCAGCAACAAGATATCGTGCTAACTCGATACGCTCCCTTCCTTCAAACAATCGACTATTCACGAGTGAAAGATAGATGGCTTGTAACTCTGGTCGTTCTGTATATGTAACATCAAGATCTTTCTCTTCCGGTACAAGTGGATCAACCTGCTGAATTCTGCTCACAACTGGTGTGACGGCATATAAATCCAGCGCTGCTTTCGCTCTTCTTGGATTATTTTTAATAATTCGTTTCCAACTATGCGGTGAGTCAACAAAATCAACTAACGTCATCATCGTTCCCATTTGATGTACGTTATTACGTACCGCGGTTGCTGTTTCAATAAGTAATGCATCAGCTCGTTGTTTCAATTTTTCAAGTGCAGTCCGTGTCAAACTATCCATGTGAACAAGGTTGTGACCCTCGCCAATAATAAGGTAGGAAAACACATCTTGTGTGAGAACGTTGTCAATGAGCGCATCAATAACGTTCGTCATACATCGTTTTTGATATTGCTTGTAAATCCAACCACCAAGATCAATCATGTTATGTCTATCAAGCGCTTTATATCCATCTTTAGCAGAAAATAATCCTTCTTCTGCTAAATGTTCAACATAGTCACGTGCTCCATCAGAAAGTCCAATGAGAATTTCCCCTAGTTTCTTCCCATCAACATGATCATCGTAAAGATGTGAATTTCGGTAGCTTAACTCATACCCAAGAAATACAAAGTTGATATCTTCTTTGGTGGCTTCCATGATGTCCTTCTCACGTGATTGCTGTGTGATTGGAATCCCTTTATACCCTGGCATAAATCGACGTAATTCCTGCATCATTGTAGGGACAAGATTTCCAGGTGAAACATATGTTGCAACAACTTTTTTACCCTTCGCGTAATGTTCTTCAAATAGTGGAAGCGCAAGAAGTGCTGTAAGTGTTTTTCCAGAGCCAGCGCAATCCATTAATATTTTTGGGATGCCTTTCGCATTATCTAATGAAATCTGCCCTGCTTTAAGTAATTGAATTACACTTGGAACAGGGATTGAAACTTCATCAAATTCAAAAGAAGAAGTAACTGATTCATATCCACCTTGCGTATCTGCTTCTCGCAGTAGTTCAGCAAAATAGGGATGTCTGTGCATGAATTCACGTGGTGGTACGCCACCATACATATCAAAAAGTGGCGCGAGACGATCTTCTAAGGAATGTGTTGCATACTTAACGTTCATGATGCTGGTCCATATATTTGTTTAATTCATCACGGTAGATTGCTGTCCAGTTTCGAACAGCGCGTTCCATGTGTGATGTGGTGCCATGAACCAATGGAGTACCATCTCGTAAATCTGTGAACGTAGCTTTTCTCATTTCTGGATCCATCTGGTTCAGAAGATTTCGTGCAAAGTATGTATACGTATCATGATTTACCAACGGTCTATCCCATCCTGCGTCTATACGAGCATGTGCTTCTGCTTCTAAAATTGGTCGATAGGTTTCCCATCTCCTAATTAGATGTGTGAAAGAATCTTCAAAATCGCTCTTAAAGCCACTGCCAGCACGATCAAGTGTCTCTGAACCGAGAATCCAAATACCTTTAAAAGTTCTCTTAATATCCTCAACACCATATGCTGTCTTCGGATCTCGTTTAAGAGAACCAATTGCATGTATCATTTCCATTGTCAAATCATTACCCTCAAAACCACGCATTTTAGGAATCTCTCGCACATACGGCGTGTTTTGAACGAAATCTCCTGCCAGAGCATAGCTACCCCAAATTTGCATGTTGTTCCTTGCTTTTGTATGGGCTTCTTCCTCACGCTCCGGAACAACGTTCTGAAGTATTCCATGTTTAAGTACATGCATTGACGGGACAACTTGTTCAAATCCTTGATTCATGAAAAATAAATATATCTCTCTCGTTGTTTGATGGTTCTCTCTCGTGCCAGGATCATCCAAAAGTACGAGATCACGTGGACTGTTTCTTCCAAGTGGATTTGTATACAACATTCCAATCGCCCTGGTTATTCTGGGATCTTCGAGATATTTTTCCAACGCTTCATCACGATATTTCCATGCGTTCCTCGCAGATTGACCAATGAAATCTGCTGCTCCCTGAATTTTTATTGTACCACCTTGCTGGATAATGGTTGCATAGAGATCTGGGTGAACCTTTCCTTCAAGATTTTGTGTTGAGATCGTTCTTGCACGTGATGCAGATTTATTTTCTTCCGCATTATATAACACTGATCCACCAGCTGATGAGTGAAAGTAGTCCGCAATAAATTGATCGAAATAGAGAACCCTTTTGATTCCAGCACCAGTTCGCGGCTTCACATCCTTATTTTCTTTCTCATCCTTATTTTCTGGATTTTGCGTTCTTCGATTTCGACGCCGTCTTGTTTTTCGTGGCTCAATTGATAATCCTTTTTCAATTAAGATACGAAGAAGACCATCTCTGGTTGTGACGTTACTATCTGAAAATGGATCTTCAGGATTGCTAAGATATATTTCTCCATCGACAGATAGTGCGACGAGTGTTGCAAGTCGTTTTGGATTGTTTTTATCTGGAAGAGTAAGATAGACAAAATTGACACCTTCTCTAAGTGATTCTACATCTGGTGACGAACGGGATCTATATTCTGCTGCAATCCTTCGTAGTTGCTCTTCAGGTATTTCCTGCCCTGATGTATAGCCTTCTCTGACCGCTTGTCGTATTACTTCTGGATCTGCTCCATCTTCTATTAAATCTTCTATTCGTGTTGCCATTATGTTCTCTCCTCAAAATAGGTGACATTGAAATTCATTCCTAATTTTCCAAGTGTCGTCTCTTTGAATTTTGTTGGTAAACTTGCCACCAGTTCCTGTATATCTGATGGACTACGCCGATCCTTTCCATGATAATGAAGTTGAATTGACGATGCGTTAGGAGTGTCTCTATCTTTCCATTCAGAAGCCTGCTCTGGAAGCATCTCATATAAACTTAGACGTGCAGCAGTGGCAAGCTTGGACTGTCTATCTTGTTCGTTGAAAGGAAGAAATATGCTTAGCGTGTGTGTATCATCATGTGTTTGTTCCGCAACATAGACATGGAATGTAATATCCTGCAAACTTGGAACCGTGACATTTTCAGTGAGTTTTGCATAGTTCAATTGTGCTGATTTAATAACACTCTGAGCCTGATCGTAGGGTTCAGTCATTGTGTCCCATAGTATCTTCCTTGCGTTGTCTTCATTCTCACCTGCGTTGAGATATTTCTTTACAATCCTGGCAGACTTAACATTTTCCTTCCTACGTCCATCCATTTCCATCCATTGACTAAAAACCACCTTCAAAGTATCCATGCCTGGTAAGTTTGGAGCAGTCGTTTTTCTAGTTGGTTTTTCCTCTTCAATATCTTCATACAACTCCTCGACAGAGTCAAATGCAAACACGTTTAGATTAATATTCTGTATTTCATCTGTAGATGCAATTTGTTTAAAGACATAATCACGTTCGCCTTTGAGCAGATCTGCTAACCGCTTTGTAATACCGTCCGGGAGGATTTCTTGAAATCGTGCAATGTACGCTGGTGTTTCCTGTCCATATCGCATACGTAACGCAATGCCAAGTGCCTCATCTGCTGTTTCTGGAAGATGTGCTGGCTCTTCACTCGCTACGTGCGTTTCAAGCTCTCTGTACGCAGTCTTTAGTTGATTTAGTTCATCCTGTAGTGTAGCAAGCTCACGTCCCTCAACTGGTTCAACTACTTCCCATCTTTCTTCAGGAGGTTTCGGCCGATTTCCATCCTTCCTTCTATTTTCAAACGCATTCCGCATTCTCTCATCCCATGTATAAAAATGGCATTTCGCCTTTCCTTTTCGCTCAATTCGTGATGCCGTAATTCCCGCTTTCTTTAAAACATTCGAGATACCGCTTCCACTAAGCATGTATGCAAGCGCAAGCTCATGACTTTCCAGTTCCTTGCCATCTTCCCAGAATGATGGTGACCAACGTGGATCTTCCTTTTTGGTGAAAAAATCATCCAGCGTTGCGAGAGCACCTTCAGCAAGTGTTAATCCTGATTCACCATCAGAAAGCACTGCAGCGATTGCATCTAATTCTTTCCGAATAACTTCATATCTCCACACTTTCCCACCACCTTGAACAGTTCTACCTTGGAAATCTAATCCTTCTGTAAGTGCTCTTGTCATAACACCACTGTATGCACTAACATTTTTATCACGACCAAATCCTAATGCAACAAGAACGTATGTGTTAGCTTCAGCTTCTTTTCCATACACTAATCGTCGAGTTTCATGTGCTACAGGTTCTGCTTCATATTGTGCAATAACTGCTTCTAATTCAGTGATACGTTCAACCTGTTCTGCCAGGCGTGTTTCATATGTTTCTTTTGAATCTCTCAGTTCTTGACGTACGTCATCCAATTCACTTAGGACTTCTTCCGCTACATTACTACCTTCTTCTACTGTAACGTAGATTTTTCGAGGTAGTTTGGGCGCATTTGGATCGCCCATTTTTCTCTTCTCAAAAATGTCTTTAATTGTGTCTGACCATGCATATATTCTTGTTGTAATAATACCTCTTGTTGAAGTTCTACTTGATGTAACACCCTTCCCGTTAAGTACATTTGATGCACCATCAGGAGACATTCTGTATGCTCTTGCAAGATCTTTCGCTTGAATCTCTTTTCCTTCTTCCCATAACTCAGGACTCCATCGCTCATCCTCTTCTCCACTGAAATATCTATCAATGGTATCACGTGCAGTTTCCCATTCTGATTCTGGAATACGTAATGCTTCCAAGATTTGTGGCATATATTCACGAACATCACCATATTCCCATGCTTTTCCACCTCTTCCCGATGTTTTGTGTGTTGTAATATCCAACGATTCTATCACTGCTCGAAGATCTTTTAGACGTTGACCACTCCATATATCAAGTACAGCAGGTATATACGAAACACGTAACCGTGCTTCTGGATCGAAAGTGAGATGTTCTTCGCCTCCTCGTAATGCTGCAATGTGCCTTTCTAAATTTGCTACCTCTGCTTTATATGTTACACGTCCTTCTTCTAGTTTTTCCTCTAATTCTCTTACTGTAGTTTGAAGATTTGCAATCTCTGTTTCATATCTTGTCACAACTGCATCGTCAACGAAAGCATCATCCACATAAACCTCCTGTGGCAAACGAGGATCACGATCTGTATGTTTTCGTGCGCCAAACGCACGTCGCATCTTTTGAGACCATGTAAATAATTTAGTAAGAGAAGTTCCTTCTCTCCTTTCTTCAGTGGAAACAAATTTATTTTTATTCAACACGCGACCGGCAGCAGTGTCAGTAATTCTATATGCTAACGAAAGATCAGATATTGCAACTTTTGTGCCAAATTCCCATGTGGATGAACTCCATCGTGGATCATCCTTTGACGTACAATATTCATCAAGAATTTCCGTAACTTCACGTCCAGACGCGTTTGATCCATCTTTTCGTACAATCTTTTCAGCTAGCGAATCGACGTGAGGACGTAGATCTTCATAGCTAAAAAACCGCACTTTATCGAGTGGTTCTCTATAAGACACAGATAATTCGTCAAGAACTGCCTCTATTGATTTCTTAAATGAGCGTCTATTATTGTTGATACCTAACGCATATGCAATTGCATCTGGACGAACTTCTGCACGTGGATCATATGTTACTTTTTGCCTAGATGATGTCGTTACTTCTCCCGTTGCTGGTCTTCCTTGTCGTTGTTCTTCCTCCAACTCCGCAAGAGCTACTAACGCACTACCTAACCTTCTTTCAAGATCTTCATGTGCCTTTTTAATCTCTGTATTCTTATTATCTAATTTTGTGACGCGTCCTCTTAGATATGTTCTCGTTCTTTCTAAGTCAGCAATTGATGAATGAAGAACAGTATTGGTATTCTGAAAACCATTTCCGGTAAATTCTGCATCACGTACTTTTTTTCTCAACATGGAAACAGTTTCTTCATATTCAACCCAAACTTCCGCGAATTCATCGTGAGATAATGTACCTGCTGGAGCATCATCGCGATGCTTCACGTTTCCAAGTTCCAAAAGGAGTCTATTTCTGCTTTGTTCCACAGCACGTAGTTGCTCTTCTGCAGCATCACTTTTACGTTGGTATGATTCTTTCTCTCCCTTTAATGAATCAATACTTGCTTGAAGTTTGGTAACAGTCTCACTTGACGCGACACCTTTTCGAATCTGTAATGTTAAGTCACCAATTCTTCTCCCCATTTTAGGACCTGCTTCTCGTGCTCGTACAAGATCTGCTTGTGATTCCGCAAACTCAGATTCCTGACGTGCAATAGTTGCTTCTGCTTCTCGATATTTCCCTTGAATTTCACGTAGTTGAGATTGCACTACATCTCTCTCACGTGATAATTGACCAATACTTTCATGTGCACGTTCTAATCGTGACTTTAAATCTGTACCACTTGCTCCTCTATTATATTGTGCTGTTCTATTTTCAACTGCTGTTTCAATTTGTGCAATTAGCGCTAAGTTTCGTTGTCTTGTTGGATCCTCTTCTACAATCTCTAAACCTAGCTCCGTCGCGATAGGTCGCAATGCAGTATAGGTTGCCCTG
>NZBO01000060.1 GCA_002686315.1 archaeon
AACGAAAATTGTAATATTCGAACTTGAATTAAGATTATTACTTGAATCATTCGCAAAGATTTTCACAGTATGTTTCTCCTCAATTAACGTATCAATATCAATCGTCACGTTCCAGCCAAGACTATTGTTACTTGCAGTTCGATTAAATGGTTTTGTCCCATTACTAAATTCATAGACAACTCTGTCAACAAACACCAAATCAGTGATACTCGCGTTAAAGACTTGCTCACCATTACTCAAGTTACTCCCATTTACGGGAGTAACAAATGTAACATTTGGTGCAGTTGTATCGGTAATAGTGAAATTTGTGTACATCGTGCCATTCACGTTATTACTACTATCATTCACCGTGAAATTCAAACTGTATAACCCTGCAGCACCAGGAACAGTATATGAGATGTTGAATCGTTCTTTGTGACCCGTACTATTTGTTAACTGGAATTCATGCACCGAGCCGTTTGGATATGTTATGTTAACAGTCACTGTGTCAATCCGCACAACATCACTTGCATTCACACCCATTTCAATAACTTGGCCAACAACAAACGCACTATTATTCACAGGCGTCAAATTAGTGACGTTTGGTGGCACAAGATCTAAGATTGTATAACTTACTTCAGTACTGTTAATATTGTTACTTGTATCATTCGCAAAGAACGTGAAGTTATATGATCCTGGTAATGTAGGACCTTCAAACGATGTGTTATATTTTGTTTTATGATCCGTCCCGTTGTTTAAGACAAACTGGAACACGCTGCTGTTAGGGTATGTAACATTCACGTACACGTAATCCACAACCACATCATCCGTCACATTGGCACCTAAATCAACCATCTGAGATACGTTAAATGTACTTCCCGCTGCTGGAAGAAGTTCTGTCACATTTGGAACTAATATGTCTGTTACCGTGAAATTAACATCAAAACTTGTATTTCTGTTATTACTGGTATCATTTGCGATATACGTGATGTTAAACCCACCTATCGCACCAGGAATTTTGTAGGAAAGATTAAATCGCGATCCGTGATCTGTGCTATTACTTAGTTCAATCAATTGCAACGAACCATTTGGATACGTGATGTTCGCGAAAACGCGATCAACAATGACGTCATCCGTCACGTTCACACCAACTTCAATTACATTTAATGTATTGTATGCATTATCTGTCCCCGGAGTAACATTTGTCACGTTCGGATTCTCAACATCGGTAACACTGAAATTGGTAAATTCAGTTGTATTTCGATTATTAAGTGTATCGTTCGTGATAAATGTCAAGTTATAGGAACCTATCGCACCAGGAATTTTGAAAGATAAGTTGAAGTCTGTTTTGAAGTCAGTCCCATTAGCCAGTGTGAAAAGATCTGTTGATAAGTTAGGGTATGTAAGATTAATTAACACAGTATCAACGACACCATCATCCGTGACATTCGCACCAATTTCAACCACATTCCCAACAGTATATGCGGAATTGAGCGTTGGAAGGAGTGAGGTAACATTCGGTCCAACTGTTCCTATCGTAATTGTGATTGCAGTACTGTTCCCCGTATTGCCGCTGCCATCAGTACAATTGACTGTCGTTATATAACTCCCATCATTCAATGCAGTCGCGGTTAAGACCGTATTCGTACTATTCGCAGTGGCAGCGTTACTTGCATTATGCAGTCCATCCAGGTAGAGCGTACAATTGCTACTTATACTTGCATCCGTGAAGTTAAATGTGAAACTCGGCGTAGTATCCATCGTACTACTCGTTTCGGTAATCATGTTCGTTGTTGGCGCAGTTCGATCGACCCTAATTGTAATATTAACACTATCATTCCGATTACCTGCCGTATCATTTACAAATAACTGTACCGTATGGAAATCTTCAGTCATCGTCGAAATGTTTGCAGTGACGTTCCACACGCCAGTAATGTTATTACCCGTAAGATTAAACGGTTTTGTGCCGTTACTAAACTCAAACAAGATCGTGTCAACACCACTCGCATCCACAACCGTTGCATTGAAATCAATCAAACCACTACTCAGATTCGTCCCATTGACTGGCCCTACAAAAGTCACGTTCGGTTTCGCATTATCAACAATGATCGTAAGAGCAGAACTGTTCCCCGTATTAGCAGAACCATCAGTACAATTGATGGTCGTAACATACGTTCCATCAAGAAGACCAGATGACGGTGTTAACACTGTATTCGTATTATTGGCAGTAGCACTATTACTTGCGTTATGTGTTCCATCAATGTAGAGAGTACAATTACTACTTATACTTGCATCTGTGAAATTAAAAGTTAAACTCGGTGATGTGTCAGTTGTGTTGTACGAGGTGTTTGCCAGCGAAATGCTTGGGCCAGTACGATCAACCCTTATTTCGATGAAAATACTATCATTTCTATTATCTGCCGTATCGTTCACAAATAAGGTGACATTATGAAGATCTTCCGTCACGTTACTGATATCAATAAATGTATTCCAGTTACCACTCACGTTTGTTCCAGTGACATTGAATGGATTCGTCCCGTTACTTACTTCAAATAAGACTGTATCAGGATTGTCCTCATAGATCGTTGCATTAAATGCAACGAGGCCACTACTAAGATTTGTTCCATTTGCAGGATTGCTGAACGTAACATTTGGTTTAGTCGAGTCAGCTGCCGCACCAAAACTTAACTGAGTTGTGGAAGGGTAATAATCAACACCAGAACCAGAGGTTATGTTATAAGGATCGTCACAGATTCCATCAGCAGGTGAATTATCATCACATCCTTCTCCTGCTTCATCGTAATCATCCCAATAATTTCCGGCTGCACCGTTATCAAAGTAATTGTTATCTCCAACGATAAGTGCATGGCCAGTCGTACTATTAATGTAATTGTTCCGATAAATAGTGTTTTCATCAGACGCAGAACCGAAACGAGTAGCATAGACACCACTCCCATCAAACATGTTTTCACTCATACTTGAATTGTCAGTATTACTCACAAAATAGACAGCATAATTGTTGTTTCTAAATGAATTGTTAGTGATATTATGGAATAAGTTCTGAGCTATACCATTTCCTAAAATACCATGGATGTTAAACGAGAAATTGTTCCCTGTAATGTTCCAGAAATCACTTGCCGTGTAGATAACAATTCCACCATCCGTTGAAGTAGAAGTCCCTTTATTGCTATCAAACGTATTATTATAGATAGTGATATTATCACTATTATCCCCATAGATCCCAGCGTCAGTATTGTTCTCAAAAACGCTGTGTTGAATCGTAATATTACTCGTAATATACAGCGTGATTCCCTCAAAATTATGTGAAAAGTTGGAGTGAGAAATAGTAATATTTCGACTTTCCCGAATATGAAGACCACCATCATTGTCTGCAGCTGAGAAACTATGATGCGCCATTGTAATGTTTGTAAGATTGAGGCCATGACATTTGTAAATGATCCCAGATCCGAACGTTGTTACTTTATCCTGATTTGTCAAAACATGACTCGTTTTACTTGAAATGTTATTGTAACAGTAAAATAAATCTTCATTATTATCAAGCGTGTTATTAACGAAATATTGATCTAATCGTGCCGTGCTAGAGAATCGGATATCTTCATTCACACTTGTTAAAAACCGGTTACTTGTAAAATTGTTATTATCGGAGGACGTGGAAGAAAAGTACAGCGCATAGTCATTATATTCGAAAATATTGAAGCGAACAGTGTTATAATCAACATCATTTGAAAACAGCATCCCATAAAAATTGTACGAAAAATTGTTTAATTCAAACGTATTATTCTGTGATAAAATACTGCCTCGCATGAGTGCACCTTGATAATTACCTTGAAACCTGTTTGAGCTAACATTCCAAAATTTACTCGTTGTATGTACCACAACACCACCGTCTTCTGAAGAAGACGTCCCAGTATGGTTAGTAAACGTATTATTAAGGATCGTAATACTTTCTGAAAGCTCTCCCCTAACACCTGCATCAGTATTATTTCTGAAATCGCTATGTTGAATTGTAATGTTGTTTGTTGTATATAACGTGATTCCCTCAAAATTATGTGAGAAATTAGAATTTGAAATGGTAAGGTAATCACTTTCCCTAATGTGAAGGCCACCATCACCATCTGCCGTCGAAAAACTATGATGTAAGATTGTAAGATTAGTAAAATTCATATTGTCACATTGGTAAATGATCGCCGAGCCAAACGTTGTTACTTTGTCTTTATCTGTTGTAATGTTCTCAGTACGGAACGTGATGTTGTTGTAACAGTAGAGGAAATCATCACCATCAACTGAATTATTAAGAAAATATTGATTTAAGCGATTTGTGCCGCCAAAGCGGATATGTTCATTCACACTTGTTAAAAACCGATTACTTGTAACGTTATTTTCATCTGAGGAAGTAGAAGAAAAGTACAACCCATAGTCATTATGTTCGAAAATATTGAAACGGACAGTGTTATAATCGACGTCATTAGCAAACAACATTCCATAAAAATTGTATGAAAAATTGTTTAATTCAATTGTATTGTTCTGTGATAAAGTAGTACCATACATGTTTACACCATAATAATTACCCTGAAACCTGTTCGATGTAACGTTCCAAAATGAACTCGTTGTCTGCAGTATAATACCACCATCTTCCGAAGTGCCTGATCCGGTATGATTGGTAAACGTATTATTAAGAATCGTAATATTTTCTGAAAGTTCTCCCCTGATACCTGCATCCGTATTATTTCTAAAATCACTATGTTGAATGGTGATGTTATTTGTAGTATACAACGTGATTCCCTCAAAATTATGGGAAAAGTTAGAATTTGAAATAGTAAGATGATCACTTTCCCTAATCTGAAGGCCACCATCTTCCTCGGCAGTAGAAAAGCTGTGATGTAAGATTGTAAGATTGGAGAACGTAAGGTTTTCACATTGATAGATAATCGCTGAGCCATGTGTCGTGACACGATCTTGGTCAGTGAGGACATCTCCTTTTTTCCCAAAAATATTGTTATAACAGTAAAAGAAATCGTCACCATTAATCGTATTATTAATAAAATATTGATTTAAGCGACTTGTGCCACCAAAGCGGATGTGCTCTGTCACAAGATCCCCTGCTCTATCTGTAAACTGATTTGCCTCAACCCTATTATCGTCACTTGACGTAGACGAAAAGTAGAGACCATAGTCGTTAGTATCAAACGTATTGTTTGTAATATTATTGAAATCAGCATTGTTTGGGAAATAAATCCCATACGTATTGTTATAGAAACTATTGTTGTACACCGTATTATTTTGAACCTCGCCTGAAGATCCAGAAAATAGCATACCATACGCATTATCTGTAAATATATTATTACTCATGTTCCACGCGGTATTTGATCCTACTAACACAATACCCCCATCGGCACTACTGCTTGTTCCGTCATGATCAACAAACTTGTTATTAAAAACAGTCACGTTATGACTCTGTAAGCCATGAACTCCCGCATCCGTGTTTGTATCAAATGTATTATTTTCAATGTGAACCGAATGAGAACTACTAAGATATATTCCTTGATCGAACTGAGAAATGTTACAATTCTTAATAGTGGTGTTTAACACACTGCTCACATCAATACCATGTCCTGATGTATCACCATCACCTTCAATTCTTGCCGCACCTGTACATTGGAACGTGATGTTATGTGCATCAATTACCATACAGTCAGCATTATCGTTCAAGATATCCGTCGTAAGACAGTACGTTTTGTGCGCGGTGAAACTGCCATCCTGACACGCAGTAATGTTAATGTTACAAACTGTTCCAGGGTCTGGTGTAGTCTTATTCGTGATAGTAACATTATGGGTGCTACAATACGTCTTTCCATCATCCGTCCCATCGTTTCCAGTAATACAAGCAGACCATACTTGCGCGATCGCCAATTCCTGACTCACAATCACATCAGTATTATTTCTGTATAACGCCTGGATTTGTTTTTCAGAAAGGCTTATGTTATAGATTCTTACTTGGCCGATGTTACCTTTCCATGTGTAAGCACTCGAAGTGTATCCTCGACCAATACCATGTTCGTTGGCCCAGCTACTTCCAGTTGAATGTGTTAAGGTCGTTCTATTAACTCCATCAACATAAATGATATTGTCGGATCCATTCCACGTCGCAACAATGTGATGCCATTTACTCTGAACTATTACGCCATCATTCGTATAGGATATCCCATCAGCATCGGCAGCAGCACTCCTCATATTCATGAAATGGACGGAACCACCATCATCTACCGAAAGAGCCCAATCACCTAGAGTCTCATCGGCAATAGAACGCATGATACCAGCACCATACGTGGTATGGGCATTACCTAAATTCGTATTTCTCGCCCACGCTTCTAATGTGAAAGGATCTGTACCAACAGGAGGAGGAGTGAGGAATTCTATTCTATCTGCAGTATTAACAAACTTATACCCACCTTTCCTGTCATGTCCACCAGTTGCATTGAAAACAGCACCGGTCACCGTTCCATTATTACCATACGTCGAATAATCTCTCACGTTAGATGCGTTTGAATCGGTATAAAAGCGCATGTTCGCAACAGCGATAGATGTCCCATTTATCTGCCAATCAGTTGCATTTCGTATGTCATCACCCTCATCATCAAAAGACGAATATGTGAAACTAAGATTGACAAGAGTACTATTCGTCGAAGAATCTGTCGATGTAATGTTCACAAAAGAAATAAAAGGGCGATCACTCGTTTCAATTACAACACTGTTACTTAAAAAAGATCCACCGTCGTCACTCCCATCATTTGGCGTCACACGTGCAGTCCAATTATCCCCTTCTTTCGTTTCTTGCGACACGATAAGATCAGTTCTGTTTGCATAGAGCGCAAGTATTTGCTGACGAGTTAATGATCTATTGAATATCTGAATTTCATCAAGAGCACCATTCAATGGTGCGCCACTAAAGCCGCTTCCTTGCTCACCAACCGTGAAGTTTGTACCTGAGTTGTAGACGCTCTGGTATGCCGTGTCCGATCCTTGGTCAAGTCCGTCGAGATATAGTGTGAAATTGCCGTTATTAAACACACCCGTCACCATATGCCAATTCTGGCTACTTGCCGCAAATGTTGATGATGCTATCGCAATATCATTTGTCCCACCCGAATTCCAACAATGAATCTTCGCATTATTAGATGATCGGAAAACACATCCTTCAAATGGATTTGAGTTTTGTGCTTTCCCAAGTAAATGTGCATCCGATGTTGTTGTTGTATGTCGTTTGAACCAGAAGTTAAACGTTTTATTATCGCCAAAATCTGTAATATCATTGTCAGGGAACGATATTTTCTGGTTAGTTGTCCCAGTGAACCTATATGCACCACTTCCTTTCACGCCGCCAGTTGCGTTCCATGTTACTGCAACACCTCGTTCCTGGCCGTGACGAACATGTCCAGAATAATCTAACGAGTTGTTAGTAGTTGTGGAATTAACACCTTCGAAAGGCCAATAAAGCATACTAATTGGTGTACTGTTATGAAGCCAAACCGTAATATTCTCAATACGATCGCCGTCACTATCTGCTACGGAAATATTCAACGTGAGATTAGTAGACGTTAAATTCGTTGCAGGATTGGTTGTATTAAGGATAACGCCATTAATGGTCGGTGGATTATTAGGAAGTATAAGAATACTGTTTGATGTTGCTTTCGTGCCGTTACTCGTTCCATCAACGGCAGTTGCCTCAACTGTCCAGTTATTTCCAACTATTGTCTCCTGCGAGACGATAAGATCAGTCCGGTTCCTGTATAGAGCTGAAACTTGTTGCGCAGTGATGGTACGGTTAAAAATTAAGAGGTCATCAACGTTTCCTGGAAGTGCCTGTGCTGAATCATACCCCCCACAAACATCATCAGATTCTTGCGCGACAACAAAACAACCATTAGCTTGCATTGCCGTAGTTGTTAATGTTCCCTCATGTACTAATGCACCATTCTTGTAGCCTTTCACGTCATTAGTGGCATCATCCCAGGTAATAACAACATGATGCCATTTATCATCGTTTACATCAATACCTGTTGTTGACGTAATTCCACGTACATACACCACGATATTATTTGGTTCAAAGAGAAGGAACATGTTATCATTTTGAGATGATGCATAAGACACGATACCATCTCCACTACCTGCTGTTTTAATCCAGAACGCAACTGAGATTGTGCTGTCAGGCCAATTTTTAAATTTATCAACTTGGACATAACTTGTAGACGTTCCCGCAAATTTATACGTTCCATTTCCATCATAACCACCAGTGTTATTATGGGTGAGACCAAGTGTGGTCCCGTTATTTCCATAGCCTGAAAAGTCAGTTGTGTTGTACAACCCATCTGCCTCAAACGGCATATTAAGCACCGCAATCCCCGAACCGTTCAGTAACCAATTATAGATTATTTTAAGGCCGCCTCCATCACTATCCGTACTTGAGACATTTGCAGTAAGATTTTGTTTCGTATTATTATTTGCCGAATTTGTCGTGTTGATTGTGACAGTCTCAATAACAGGAACTGCCTGAATACTAAATAGTCCAGGATTAACAGCTGCTAATGCAACTTGTTGTGGTTCTTCAACATTATTTTCTTCTTGATTTGGATCATCGGAAATGAGATCTTCTTGTTGACGCTCATTCTCATCCACATCACTCCCTTCTTCAATATCTTCCCAAACTGGTAATCCAACATCGTCCGCAACATCCTCAACTGCTTGTGGCGGTTCTTCAACGTCGTCATCTACTTGATTTGGATCATCGGAAATAAGATCTTCTTGTTGACGCTCATTCCCATCCACATCATCCCATCCATCAACTGGTAATCCAACATCGTCCGGAATACCTTCTACAGGAAGCCCAATGGCTGCTCCAGTTAAGAAACTAGTACTCGTGAAGTCTGTACCAACAACTAAATTAAATGCGAGTAAACCCACTATCACAAGGAAGAGTGTCAAAATCACCTGCGGTAGGTTCGATCCAACTTGTCCCCTTCCTTTCTTTTGATGTGATATCATTTCCGTTTCCTAA
>NZBO01000061.1 GCA_002686315.1 archaeon
ACTACTTAAACATCCCTAAGATCATCATGCTATGAAATGGGCATGGGTTTTTGTGATATTACTGGTCTCTGTAATGATGGTTAATGCCACTCCAGATGACAACGCTGATACAAGAGATAGCATTACTGTTTCTGCAGGAATTGAGATTGAAGGCGAGGAAGAAATTGTTCTCTTACAAAAATGCATAGTATTGCAATGTACCTATCCGCCAATCGAAAAAATATCTGTAGAAAAACAAGAAACTAATGCTCGATTATTCGTCACATCTAGAACATTAAAGAAACATGGTCAGCACATTGGAACGGTAAGTATCCATAATTTTGATGTGAATTCTATTGATATTAAAATAAATAGGAAACTCAACGTTTTCTATTCCGAATCTATACAGGAGACAGACATAGATATTAAAATTGAAACCTTAGGAAGTGTTTGCACGGAAAATGGGAGTGAGTACGTCAATGAATTTGCTTATGAAACTCAGAATATCGCCAATGCTTCTGAATTTTATCTCGCTGAGTCCGCTCTAGGATATATAATTCGAGTATGGGGTCTTGAACCAGAGAGAACACATTGGGACGTAAAATATTTTGGTCCGGTAAATTTTGAGAATCGTGATGAAATACTCGTAACAAAAAGGGGTGTTTATTATCACGACCAACTAATACCTGAATATAACATCAAAAACCCTTGCGAGATCCCAACTGAAGCCAACGATGAAAAATCGGACGGACAACGATCCAATCAAGTTATATCAACATCTGCAGATATATGTGATAGCATGATTATTCGATCAAAAAATGGGTATAACATCGTATTTGTCGGAGATTATTATGAAAACTCTAAACAGTTAAAAGAGGATGTTTTGAAGCTTATTGATACAAATGGTAACAATGGTTATCATGGACTTTTCTCAATAAATTTGCTTCGAGAAAATCAAGATAAGTTCAATTTCTATGCCCTCAACCAAGGAACTAAACTACCAAGATATACAGGAAAACGGGAAGACTTTAGAGAAAGCCCTGAAACCGCGTCTGAAGCTATTGTGAAGGAAGCCTGTCGTGATAAAATTTTACAACCAGATCTCATTGTTTTCGTAAGTAAAAAGGACTTCCGCTCTTTTGCCTATCCAAGAAGAGGGGTGATTTATCTGTCCGTACCAAATGGATTGAGAAAAGCGAACATCTTAAACCATATCTGGCTATTTCGTGCCTTACGTGATCTTCCCGGTCGAGTATTCATTCATGAATTTGGCCACGCATTTGGTCAGTTAGACGACGAATATTACAATTTTGATGAAGATAGAACGGCAAATACATGGGCACCAAACTGTGTTGCAAATGAAGAATTGGCACAAGAAAGTTGGGGTGAATTTATAAACTTAGAACACATTGGTTTCTATAAAGGGTGTGGTGGAGATGCAATGAAAGAAGGTGGCGACTTTATACGACCAACAAAGAATTCAATAATGAGAGACCACTTTAAGTTGGGTGATGGCTTCTATGAAGTCAACGAAAAATATCTACAAAAGCAACTCAAGGTATGGTCATGAAATCCGTTATCCTAGTTGTTTTTCTGTTGCTCTTACCTTTCGCATTTGCTGACTCAGAAGATTTTGGAGTGACAGCTAACCTCATGTACGAAAAAGGAGAATTTCACATTGAAGACGTAAGTTTAGGAAAAGGAAGTATTGGAATTCGATTTCCGAATGAAAACACTCCGGTATTAATTTTCAAGTTGTTTGACGCTGACGGGAACGTGATTGATGAATATGATGTCTGGTTTCCCGAAGAACAAACAGATCATGGACCACCAACCGAATGGGAAAATACCGGTAGAATTGAAGATCACTACCGTGAAAGAGGCATGATGAGCCTGGCATTCAAATACTCAGCGGACGTAAGTTCTATGGAAGCATATCTGATTCACGATAAGGTTACTGGTGGCGAAGAGCAATTGCTTGCGAGTGAAGATATTAGTCACTTATCTATTGAAGAATATCTTATTTGTAACGGTGATTATCAATGTAACAATGACGAAACAGTCGAATCTTGTCCGAGTGATTGTGTATATGCTGGTACTAAGAGGGGAGAAAATGGAATGCCAGTTGTTCCAAGCGAGGTTACTCTTGATGAACCATTGCCACCAAAGATTGAGGAAGAAAGCAGTTATGGATGGGTTGTTATATTGGTGCTTATTGTTATTGGTGTAATTCTGTATAGAAAAAGGAAAACACTGTTCAAATAATAAATTTTGAGGAGCGATATTTTTAAATAACTTCTAGTAATAAATGTAATATGCTCAATACTAAGAAAAAACGTTTCGTGTTTTATGCCCTTATTCTTATTGCTGGAATCTTGGGGTTATTATTTATGGGCGATAATATTTTGATTGTGGCTCAGAGTCCTGATTGGCCACAAACACAAGGAATAATTTTAGAAAACTCAATGGAAAAACATACAAGACGTGGAGTGGACTCATTTTCTCTTAATCTACAATATAAGTATGTAGTTGATGAAGAAACATATTTTGGAACGAGATTGAGACCAATGGATGAAAAAAAAGATAGAGATACAGCATGGAAGCTAGTAAACAATTATCCTGCTGGAAAAAATGTTGCAGTCTTCTATGATCCCACAAATCCTACACGTTCCGTTTTGGTTCCTTCACCTCGAGATTTCTCTACAGCATTTTTCCCAAGTCTATTCGTTCTTCTTATTCTTGTTTATGCAATTTGGAATTTACTACGAATGAGAACCACACCAAAAAAGAATAAAAAATCAAAATTAAGAAGCATTCTACGCAAACATTATCGTACTATTACGACGACAATGGGTTTTATTTTTGGAATTTCTTTTGTGCTACTTTTTGTTTTTATATTCTTTTCTCGACCTTTTGGTATTCTTTCTGCTGGTTTTATGATGTTAAGCGCGGGAATGCTTACGTTATATACATCATACTTGAATCATTTTAAGAGTATTGCGATGGCAGTGATATCAATATTTTCTATCATAGTAGGAATCTCTTTAATTGTTGGATTTAGGTTTATTTAACTATACTTCTTCATTACAATCAGTGGGACCTATCATAATAGGAGAAATCAACGAAAAGATTTAAATATTAGTTTGATTTTTCATACTAAATATGAAAGAAAGAATAAAAAGGTTGTTTTTTAACAGTACACTACGGAGATGGCATTTTGGAACTCTCTTACAAGAATTAAAAATTAGTAGAGAGCGTCTTAATCACTTCCTTAAAGAACTTCAGAATGAGCAATTTGTTCATAGAATCAAACCGGAAGGTAAAATGCCATATTACATCGCGAATCGGGAAACTGCCAAGTTTCGTGTAGAGAAACGTCTTTATGGGCTCAAATTGTTAGAAAAACTGTTTGAACATCTAAACAGTTGTGAGGGGATTACAACAGCAATTCTTTTTGGTAGCTTTGCACGAGGGGATTGGAGTAAATCAAGTGATATTGATCTTTTTATTTATGGTGACGACTCTCAAGTTCAAAAAGGAATATTTGAAGCACAGCTTGGGAGAGAAATTCAACTGTTTACCTACAGTGACCCAAGAGAAATGAAAAAACAATTAGATCCTGCTGTAATCCCAAATATTGCAAAAGGATTCCACATCACTGAAAGTATTGAACCATTTGAGGTGAGAGTCCATGTTTAGATCATTAACACCACAAGAAGTGTATGACAAATTAGCAACAGAGGGTTCGTATCAAGAAGCACATTTAGATAAAGATGAAGTGAAGAAAGTACTTACCATGACAATGGAGGATTATGAATGTGGAAAAACGGTACGTAAAATGTCTCATCCGAGTTGGCGTGTTGTGTTTAATGTTCACTATGATGTCTTCCGAGAGTTATGTGATCAATTAATGCGGTTCAAAAAACAAAAGGTAAGTAACCATCAGGGGTTGTTTGCATTTATTGTGTTACACTTTGAAGATTTAGCATTGGATTGGGATTTTTTAGAGAAGATAAGGACGACGAGAAATAAGAATAAATATGAGGGCTTAGATATTAGCAAGCAAGTGTGGCAACAAGCCGAATTACAGTTTGATTTGTACATCTCTGGATTGAAGAAAGAAATCGAAGAAAAACTTAATTCATAATGTTGTTTATTTAAACAGCACTAAAAATCATACACTTTCAAAAATTAACTTCTTCTTCCACTCTTTTAATTATTTTTTTCAATATTTGCAAGTTATTAGACAGAAAAACGAAAAGAGCTTCTATTTCGACATTGGATTTTCTTGCAGCCTTTATACTTCTTTCTAGATTGTTAACTGTAGCTCGTAGTTCAGAAAAATTATCTTCTGAGGGGTGATTCATAAAATTTTCACCAAGTTTTCCCATAGCTGGAATCGCAGATAATAAACCAAGAACAGCCCTCTCCTCTTCTCTGACACCTTCCATCATTGCTCTTCCTTCTTCAGTAAATTCCTCAAAGATAGAATGGATTTTTTCTCTTGTTCTTTTCCTTTTTCTTGCACTTGCGAAAGCCATTTATTACCCTTATTTTTTGTTTCTTAATAATCTTTTCTATTAAAATTTTTTGTCAAATACGATATCCTCATTTATTAAGAAGATTTTTTGCGAGATCGTCAAGCAGAGAACTTAGTTTTTTGGTCTTATTCATTTGACTTATCAACATACCAATAATAACAATAGCCTCTACTAAAAGAATGAATAAGATGATAGCAAAGACTAATATGATTTCAACTAATGGAACATCTACACCAAAAATCAACATACAAAGAAGAAAAAAGAAACAGTATTTAATATTTTGGGAATTGAATGGCTAAGACTTACTTCACAATTTTCCTAATTCCCAACTCACTTTCAGACTCCTTATCTTCATAATAATCATCACTAAAGAAGGAACGGATGTAATCCCCATATCTAGCAAAAAAATCTTCCTTGAACTGACGTAATTCATCTACATCTTTGAAAATGAATCGTCCAATGATATCATACCTCCCTAATGTGAGGTAGACAGCTTTCGCAGAAGATTGATGAGAAAGATATTCGTGGATTGTTCTGAGGTGTTTCATTGCTCTGAATTTGATTTTAATGACGATATGCCGATGAATATACCCTAATTTCATACCGCTAATGGAAGGTCGAATGTATAAAATCACTTCTTTCTCAACAAGTTCTTCATACATGCTACGGGCTTTTGAGAGCGTACATTTCAACAACTTTGCAAGTGATGTAAATGACATTCTTGGATCTTCAGCGAGAGTGTGAATTAACTCTATTTCTTTGTTAGAAATCCAGGCATCTTTAGACGCAAACCTTACTTTGTCATGTTGTATCTTCTCCATATTTTCATAAAGATAATTGTGAGCACTAGAAGTACCTTGATATAATAATAGAAGACGATAATCAATCAACGCCTTCCCAAATTTCTCACCTATGTCTGCGATAATTTCTTCCAAACGAGAAACATCTTTGATATAAACTAACGTGTAAAGTTGATATTTTCCAATAAGTTTGTTAATCCACCATAATTCAGGGATTTTATGGCAATATTTCACTATATCGGCTATTTTAGCGGTGTTTGATACCTGGAGATACAAAGCGTAACCAAGAAGACCAAGCTTGGAAGGATCAAGAATCAAGAGATCTTTGTGTACACACCTGCTTTTTTGAGCCTGTTTAACCGATAAAGAACGAACTCCCTACCTTTACACAACTGCTTCGTTATGTTTGCGACACTTTCACGACCATTAGAATCTAGCATATGGAGGATCTTCCGGTCATATTCAGATAGTGTTACTATTTTCATCTTCATTGGCATACAAATGTGGTCATTTGTATAGAAAATGAAACGCTGCTTTTAAATACTAGTATTTTACTTTACTACTAAAAAGGGATAAATGGTGTTTGGAGACAGATAAAATGACAGAAAACAAACAAGATAAGGTTGATCTTACAGTAGAATTTACAGAAGAAGAATTCAAGGAATTGGAACAACAAGCAAGTGAATCGGGATATGCAACTGCGGAAGACATGCTCGAAGTACTATTGCAAGCTAAATATCCATCAGCAGAAATAGTTAGATAATAATTTGGTGGTGTTTTGAGGCAATTCCACTACAATGGTAAAAAATAAACGGCAGTATTTCAGGCTCGGAAGTAAAGAAGAAATAACGCTCAAAAACAACGCAAAAGCGAGAGGGTTTTCTATCGTTTCAGATTTTGTACGTGTAAGAACGATTGGAAATGACTTCATGGTAGAAGAACGTGTTGCCGGAATTGAAATTAAGATGAATCATTTAATAGGAATGATTCAAGAATTAAAGAAACACTTGAAAGCGTGATAAAATTAAGCACTTTTCTTCATTTCTACTATAGCTTCTCCCATGATTTTCTCTCGAAACATTTTCTCCATTTGTTTAAGACGAGAATCCGTACTTCTCTCTAATGCAGTATATTTGTCTTCTAACATTTCTCGCTGCTTTCTTTCCCTATCCAACTCCTTTTCAAGCTTAGTACGTGCTTCACTATCCAATAAAATGTCTTTTTCCTCAATAGTATCTTTCATCCCTAACATCTTGGTATAATGATGAATCATCTTATTTTCTTTCCACCCAAATCTATATTTCAGTGCTGATTCTGATTTATATCGAGGTAGCCAGTAACAAGCTGAACTATGACGAAAATCATACATACGAATATTCTTAAAAAGACCCCCCCCTCTCGTCTTTTTGTTACCAAATACACGGGTGGCTAGTCGCCGAATATATCTATTTGCGACAACTGGATTAATCTGGAAAATATAATCATCATATTTCAACTCTTCTGAATTGATAAATTCTTGGAGTAACTGTGAACACAACAACAATTTAATTCTTCTGCCAAAGGTCTTTGCAACCTCATCCCGTATGTGTAATTCATAGTTCTCAGAGTTGTCCAATTTACTAAGATCACTCACTTTCATGTTCATCAATTCTTTTGGTGGTCTAATACCAGTATCAAACATGAACCACATCAGAACTTTGTACTTAAACTTGGCACGATCTGCCATACGTTTAAACTCATCAACTGTAAAATAAACAAAACCGCTTTCTTTTACAGGACTCATGTCAACGTATGTAGTCCTATCTCGTATTATAATTTCTTTTTCGTCTTCCCGCTTCATATACCAATGCCAGAATGATTTAAACACATTGGCATAATCACGAACAGAAGTATAAGCCTTGCCACTTCTAGTAAGTACTTCACCCCCTCGCATTACAACATTAAAGAAGTCACTGATCTCTTTCTTAGTAAGATTAGTCACATTTTCTTTGCCGTACCGTTGCTCCATTTGTTTACAAATCCAGCACATACGCTGTTTGAGATTATTGAGCCGGACATAACTTCGTGGCCCAGGTCTGGTTACATTATAACCTCTCTCCATATCACCAAGAAACTCTAGAATAAACTCTCTATTGGCATTAGAAACGCCCTCAATAGGAGAACCTTTCTTCTTCCAATTAATGTACCTTTGTTTGTAATTTCCTGGATCTAGTACCATCTAGAGAACGTAAAGTACCACTCTTATTTAAACCTTTCTCGGATTTTGGTCAAAAGGGTAAAGCGCCAACGCCCGGATTTGAACCGAGAATTCCAAAGGAACTGGTTATCATGGACTTGCCAAGGCAAGTTTCAAGACCAGCGCAATATTCTCCAATGCTACACGCATTTCCAGATTATGCGACGTTGGCAATACTTCTTTAATCATTGAAGTGCTTTATAAAGATTTAGTTTCGGAAAGAAGAAAAATAAAAAAATTAACAACCAAGACTACCATCGATTGGACATACTTCTCGTTTCGGTGTAACACCTTCCATCACGCCAGGTTCAGGACCCGAAACAACGTAATCCATCACATCAGTTTGCTCCCATTCATGATGATGATTCCATGTCTGCCAATGATATCGCCACTCATTCCAGCCAATGCCCAGATGTTTCACGTAAATACCATGATCAGCAAGTATTTTACCTACTTTTCGTCCAGTCATACAAGGAGTACTATAACAATATACAATGAATTCTGCATCAGGATTAGACCGTTGCAATTCTTGAAATTGTGAAACAATCCTTGTCACCGCACCATAATCCGAATGATCTCGATCTTTGTACGCAGGAACATTTACCGCCGTCGTTATATGTTCCTCTTCGTATTCTTCCTGGCTTCGTAAATCGACAATGATCTTGTTAGGGTCCTCTCCCATATGTTTCCGTAACCCGTGCGGACTCACGTGCGTCGCAGTTTCAACGTCATAAAACTCTTTAATGAGATCTTCCTGCGTTTTTTCCTGCATTTCAATAACAGAATACGCCGTTAAACCGCCTGCAAGAACACCAACAACAAGAGAAATAATAAGTACTTTTATGAGAAGTTGCTTCTCCTTTTTTTTCATGTAAAACACCTCTTTTTTGTATTAACAAAAAGAAAAAAAGAGAATTAAAATATAAATCTTTCCTACTTTATCCGAATAACATCTAAATTCTTTGGTGCAACCGTTTCAATTCTGTACGCCTTATGAACACTGCTAGCCAAATCTAGACAACGACTTGCCTCACCATGTACCACAATAACTTTACGTGGCTGCGGGTTACATCGTTTAATGTAATTCATCAACTGCCGTCTATCGGAATGATTGGTAATCTCGACTTTATGCACATCTAACTTAATTTCACGCACAACTTGTTTCCCGTGATCGTTAAACCGCATTTCTTTCTCGCCACCTCTTACACGATGACCTAAACTGCCAGGTGGTTGGTAACACGAGAAAATCAATGAATGTTTTTTTCCTTCCGCGAGATGTTTCAAATATTCCACGGACGGACCGCCAGTTAACATACCTGATGTTGCTAAGATTAAACACGGACCTTCCTCCTCAATGATTTGCATTCGCTCTTTATGCGACCCAACTCGTTTAAAGATTGGTGATAAGAACGGATTTTTTTCTTTATGAAATATTTGTTGACGCAAATTTCTGCCAAGATATTCAGGATATGCAGTGTGGATGGCGGTGATATCCCATAACATCCCGTCGACGTACACTGGCGCGTCCGGGATACGTTTCTCACGCATTAACCGCTCTACAATTACCATGACTTCCTGCGCTCTACCTGATCCAAGAACGGGCATTAACACTTTCCCGCCACGTTGAAACGTTTCTTTAATAACTTTGACCATGTACTCATCCGCTTCCTGTTCTGCCATCACGTTATTTTTTCCACCATACGTTGACTCAATCATCAACGTTTCGATACGTGGAAATTGGGTATTTCCTGGCTCGAGAACGTTGGTTCGTGCATATTTCAGGTCACCCGTGTAGGCAAAGTTATGTAGCCCATTTCCAATGTTCAAATGGACAATAGCAGATCCTAAGATGTGACCTGCGTTATAGAACGTTAACCGTACGTCTGGCGTGATATCGGCAACTTCATCATAATCTAAACAAATCGTGTGAAGTACCATTTTTCGAACTTCTTCACTTGTGTATATTGGCTCTTTTCCTTCCGCACGCTGAATTTTAATCATGTCTAACTGTAATAATGCCATGACGTCACGTGTCGGATGTGTGCAGTACACAGGCCCTTCATATCCATACTTAAACAGATATGGAATAAGACCTGAATGATCTAGATGTGAATGTGTTACGATAACAGCATCCAAATCACCAATGTTAAATTCAGGGGCATCTAAGAAAGGATATGATTCACTTCCTTCCCTTCCTGGGTCGATACCACAATCAATTAATACCCTTGATTCAGGTGTTTGAATTAAAAAACATGTTCGTCCAACCTGTCTAGAAGCACCTAAACAACTTAACCGGATCCATTCATGTTTCTTGCTCCGTAGCCATCCATCATAGACACGATGACCAGTTTTATCTAAAAACTTTTTTCTCTCTTCCGCATGTTCATATAACACTGAACGAATACTTTCCGTTAATTTAGAACGAATCGGCGGGTTCCGTTTCACAAATGGTACCCACATTGTCGCGGCGGAAATTTCACGTAATGACGCGCCTTGTTTCCCAATAACTAACCCCGGTTTATCTGCGTGAATGATAACTTGACTACGTGGCGGATCAAAAATAAATTCTTGTAATCCTGCTTCTTTTGGCACCATTTTACGGATTTCTTTCTCCGCTTTCTCCAAATCCATGCATAAACTTGGATCTGGACGAAGTTCGATACGTTTCTTAAATTCATGGACAGCTTTCCGAATTGTGCCTTTGTTATCTTTAAAATACTCTCTATCTTTCGTGTAGAGGACGATGTTCGCACCTTCAAAATGCGCATTATCTATTTTACCTGCTGGTAATACTTTCGTAATTTCTTTCAAAATATCTCCCATTGTAATTCTCCTATGTTAATATGTAAAAAAAGATTTAAATAAAAAAATCTTATAATGTTACTTCTGCTTCTTTGCTTAAGACGCTTCGTATCTTTGCAGCATCTACGACAACTACCTCGATACCATTTCCTGATGCACTATCACGATTCATCGCGGTATTAACCGCTTTTACCGCTAACTTGACACCATCTTGACAAGACATCTCCTTATTGTAATGTGTTTCTAAGACACCATACGCAAATACACTTCCTGATCCGGATGAAATGTAATCACGAATCTTCGTGACACTTCCATCAGGGAAAAGATCGTATAAATGAACGCCTTCCGTATCTTTCCCGCCAAGCAAGAAATGTGCTACACTAGGAAACATGCTTGGTCGTCGTAATGACGAGTATAACATCCCTCCCAGTAAATTTGCCGCTTCCTTCGCGCTAGGTGCTTTGTTTGTTCGAACTTCCTTTAATTTTAATTCAGCTCGAATAAGTTTGATTAATAATTGTGCTTCTGAGACACTTCCCGCGATGGTTGCCGCGAAATTGTCTGATAATATGTGGACTTTCTCTGCTCGCTTATCCACGATCATTGTTCCTGCCGTTGCCCGTTTATCGGCTGCTAACACGACACCGTCTTTGCAAACGATACCTACTGTTGTTGTCCCTGTTTTTAATCTTGTTTCCATATTTATCACACCTAGAATTCTTCATAGAACCTCTATTTTTTATAGGTAAAAGTGGCTATTCTTTTTAAATTTTGTGGAGAGTATGTGCAATTGTGTCATTACCTTTATAAAGTAACAACGCCACAGAGAAGTATGTTGGAATTATATCTCGTGGAAGATAGTGATGATGATGCATTCATGATACAACGTCTTCTTTGTGATTACGACGTCCGAATCACGCATGTGGAAACCATTGATGATGCCATTGCATCTTTTGAGCCAGGTAAATACGGGCTGATACTTACCGATTATAATGTAGGAAGCCAAACAGGAATCGAATTTCTTGCGTATCTTCAGACAACATACAAGCCAGAAGAAATCCCCGACAGGTTTCTGTATAGTGCCGCAATCAGTGAGGACGCCAAAAAGGCTGCAGTAGCAGCAGGGGCAAAAAAAGTGCTGAATAAAAAACTTTTTACAACAAAAGAAGGAAGGAAAGAACTAACAGATTGTCTCATTCAATATATCAGACATGCATCACCATCCACTCCACCACCAGTTAGCCACGCCGTTTAAACTTCTTCTCTAATTCATCTGCTGTAATTTTAATAATTGTTGGTCTCCCGTGAGGACAGGTGTATGGATGATCACATCGATTCAACTCATTCAAGATGGATTGCATCCATGTGTTTGTTAATTCATCTCCTGCCATGACTGCTGACCTACATGCCATTCGCGTGATGATTGTTTCTTTCAATTCCATGATAGAATTCCCTTTCTCTAAGGAAGAAATCATTTCTTTCACAGAATCAAGTGGCTGCAATCGCCCAAAAATGGAAGGAACTGTTTTGATAACGTAACTTGTCTGACCAAATTCTTCTAATAAATAGCCAAATTGTTCAAGTTCCGCTTTGTTTGTATCAATAAGAATTTTTTCACTAGGAGATACATCCATCATCCCTCCTTGGAGTAATCGTTGCGTTGCCACTTGTTTCTTCAGCAATTGCACCATAAATTGTTCGTACATCACCCTCTCATGTGCTGCATGCTGGTCAATAAAAAATGCACCCCCTTCCGTTTCCGCGATAAAAAATGTTTTATGCATCTGGCCGAAGAGTTTCATGTCTGGTAATGAATTTTTGACAGGGATTTGAGGTGTAGGTTCTACTTCTTGTCCCTGATCATCATGATATACTTCCACAGGAGGCATGGATTCGGATGATTCTGTTGGAATTGATTCAGTATGGTTCCGTTCCTCTACATCTAGAACTTGCTGTTTGCTTTTCTCAAATGAATATTTTGTCTCTTTCTGTACAAACGAAGAAGGTTGTTCAAACTCCAAATTTAATGTCGGAATTAAATTGTTCTCTTTCAACACCGTATTGACTGCATCCATAACAACATCCTTAACCATATCAATTTGATCTATCTTTATTTCATGCTTCTGCGGATGCACATTCACATCAACCATGAACGGATCCAGCGTTAACGAGAGGAAGAAGATCGGATATTTCCCATGAAATAACATGCTATGATACGCGTTATGTACAGCGTTGGAAATATCAACATTTTTGACAGCTCGGTTATTGACAAACAAAATTTGTTGATGTTTATCGTTCCTCGCTTGCGATGGTTTGCCAATAAATCCAGTGAGCGTGAGATGATCATCTTTATATGTAATCTCAAGTAGTTCTTTTGCTAATTGTGTGCCGTAAATAGACGCAATGTTACTTCGTTGATCTTGCACCTGCGGTGCGTTAAGAAGTGAGTGTTTTTCATGCTGCAATGAAAAAGAGATAGAAGGATTTGCTAATGCGTACTGCGTCACCACATCAATGATATGTCTCAATTCGACGGCATCCGTTTTCAAAAATTTCTTTCTCGCAGGCGTGTTATAAAATAAGTTCCGCACTTCAATAGATGTTCCTTGCTCTGCTGCAATTATTCCTGAGCTCACCACTAACCCCCCTTCAACAATGATATTGAATCCTTCGACACCTTCTTCAGGTTTCGTGATAATAGACATCTGAGAGACAGCAGCGATGGTTGCCAGTGCCTCGCCCCGGAAGCCTAATGTATGAATGGAGAACAAATCATCCTCTTTATGAATTTTACTTGTCGCATGTCGGATGATTGATTTCTTCGCATTCTCTTCATCCATCCCATGCCCGTTATCTGTGATTTGAATAAGTTTCTTCCCACAATTCTCGATATGAACAGCGATACGTGTTGCGCCTGCATCAACTGCATTTTCAACAAGTTCTTTCACAACACTTGAAGGTCTCTCGATAACTTCCCCTGCTGCTATCTTGTTGATTAAATCGTCGTCTAAAAGTTGGATGTGTGGCATGTAGAGGAATGAGGAAGATATGTTTTTATGTATTGTTGTGATCGAGGAATTATCTGAGAGCGAAATTAGGAACGATAGCACCCCTCGTTTCTGTTGCAAGTGCGTCCATTCGGTGAAATCGTACGGCTTTCCACCTTGCAATTTGATCCTCGTGTTGTTGCCAGTCATACGCTTGGAGGCTTTGCAAAATTTCGTCAGAAACATACATTGATTGAACCGAATCAACCGGCAGCCATTGTAGTGAATTAAGAGGTTCATGTTCAGTATAGACAGCAGCTCTAAAAGCATTAAACGCATTCGCATTTATCTCTGTTTCAAGTTGTGGACCGAGAGGGACAGTAACAGCGTGTTCTGGGATATCAAAAGCTGCACGCACATTAAAAATATAAGAATCACGGAATATAAAATAACTCCCCATAGTGGAAGGATCAGCTGGAATCCCTACATGATCTTCCAGTGTACGTACTCCATCAAGCACTGCAAAAGGATCTCGGCTTAGAAGGTGAAGCATCCTCCCAGCATGAAAAAAAGTGCCATGTAATATTCTTCCTTCCTGATACTCTTGAATTACTTTTCTCGCGTTGCTGAGCTCATTTCTCGTTATATATTGCTTCATGTATACTTTCTAAGAACTACAGTTATAAATCTTTTGTCACTTTTTAGTTGTAATCATTTCCCAAATCGTCTTTCTCTCTTCTCAAACTGATCAATTACGCTAACCAAATCTTCCTTCTCGAATTCAGGCCAGAATTTCTGCAGAAAGAACCACTCACTGTACGTTGATTGCCATGCTAGGAAATTACTCGTCCTATGATCGCCACCAGTTCGGATGATTAATTCCGGTTCGGATTTCATATATAAGAAGTTCTCAAACGTCTCCTCATTGATAGACGATACATCAACCTTTCCAGATTCAATATCTCTTCCAAGTTTCTTCACGGCATCGATAATTTCTTCTCTCCCTCCGTACGCTACTGCAAAATTAATTGTATGATTTGAATAGTCTTTCGTCTCTTCTATTAATCGTTTCATACTAACATACACCTCTTCAGGAAAAAGATGAATTCGTCCAATGAAATTAACACGAATTTGATTCCGATGTAATCGTCGGATCATCTCTTCATCATTACAAAATTCCACAAATAATTTCATCAAATAGTCAAATTCTTGTTTCGGCCTGTTAAAATTTTGCATCGAAAAGGCATATAACGTCAACTCATTGACATCCAACTCGCTACACCAATCAACCAATTTCATCACTTTCTGCGCACCGAATTCGTGCCCTTTCCATGGCTGGAGCATTAACCGCTTCGCTAACCGTCTGTTCCCATCCAAAATAATACCTATATGATTGACCATATACATTGTAAAATAACAAGCTAGTTAAAAAGGTTATGGAGCAGATTTCTTCCAAAAAGTTTAAATAAGTAAGTTATATACACTTATACAACATGGCACAACTAATGGAAAAACGAATTTTACATTATCCACAACTAGACACAGTCTTAATGGTAGAAGAATTCATTAGAAAACATGGAGGAGAATTCAAAAAAAGAAGTTTATGGGAAAATTTACCAAAAAAAATGATGTACCAAACATTTCAAGTGATCTTTGATTATTTACAAGATTCTGGAAAAATTGCCATAGATAAGGAAGGAAAAATCTGTTGGATTTGGAACCCAGAATTAGTCAAAAAATACCTATCTAAACCAGATTTATCACGATGAAAGGACGGATTAAATTTGCAGAAGAAAAAGTGAAAGAGTCGTTGATAAAACTGAAAACATCAAAGACCGAAGATCAGCGTTTATATAAATGGATCAATCGTGCTCTTGATGATATTGAAGAAGATACTTTTTGTGCAACACAAGTTCCAAAGAAACTTATCCTAAAAGTGTACATTGAAAAATACGGAATCGATAACTTATGGAAATATGATCTCCCCAGCGGATGGAGATTACTCTATTCCGTTGCAAATAGTGACATCATTGTCCTTGCCATAATCATCGAGTGGTTCGATCACAAAAATTATGAGAGACGATTCAAATACTGATTACCTACTCCCAAATTAGCACTAATCTATATAAAGACAAAAATAATGCTATTACCATGAATAAAGTATTACTTGCGGTATTGTTCGCGGGCTTTGGAGCCCAGTTAGTGAAACTAATTCTCTACTGGTTTAAACATAAAAAGTTGTCAATTCATGATTTGTTTGTCACTGGAGGGATGCCCTCATCACATTCCGCGTTTGTTGTATCCTTAGCAACAATAATCTATTTAGTAGAAGGAGCAACGTCCGTGTTTGCAATAAGTTTAGTGTTCGCATTTGTAGTCCTTCGTGATGCGTATGGTGTCAGAAGATCAGTTGGGAAGGAAGGTATCGCAATCAGGAAATTGTTCAAACTGCACAAAATTGATTCCAAAGATCATTACGCGATGGGACATACGCCCTTACAAGTAGCAATTGGATCACTTATTGGATTTCTTGTAGCAGTTGGTGTGTTTTATCTTCTATAAATTCTTTTTCGTGCCTTGGAGTTATAAGGATGTATGCAATCAATAATTAGTTCAAAATGTTGCAATTGTTGCACGACTGACCCATCATATTCACAGACTGTCCCGTTAGGAAATATTACGTGTGCGCCAACAATTTTGCCAAATAACTTATGATATTCTACATTTGCAGTTGGTTCTCTACTTTGTTTCATAGTAGAGTCGTACGTAGCTCCACAGCTATATAAACCGACAGTAAGAACAAGTGATTCCAACATAGCGCGCATAGATAGAGATACCAACTCTTCCTTTTATTACTTTTGCAACACAAAACTATATAAATAAAATTTAGTTCTACGCCAACATGATTACCTGTAAACAAATGCTTAAACTGGAACGTGATGCACAGAAATTCGGCATTTTTGTGAAAGATTTAATGGAGAATGCAGGTAGAGAGATTCATCGAGCCATGACAGACAGATTTGATATTGAAGATAAAGACGTCATTATCTTCTGTGGTCATGGAAATAACGGTGGCGATGGTTTAGCAGCTGCAACACATTTTACTGATAATCCTGTTATCATCTTATTTTTTGGCAATCCCGAAAAATTAGGGGAAGAAGCGAAGAAGTATTATGACCTGATTAAAGATAATACAACTATCATCACAATTCGGAATAAAGATGATATCGATCAATTTCATTTCCAGCAAGGACATAAATTAATTTTACTTGATGCACTTTTAGGAACAGGTATTGAAGGAGAAGTCAAAGAACCAATGAAGATGGCTATCGATTATTTCAATTCTCTCCAAGCCGAGAAAATTTCCATCGACATACCTTCAGGCATGAATGGTGATACGGGCGAGTATACACGACGATGTGACGTTGATCTTACCATTGCGTTACATGACGTTAAGCAAGGTGCACAGAATGAAAACACCGTCATTGTTGATATTGGATTAGAAGATGTCAAACGAAAATTAGCGAAACTTAAAAATCACTCAGCTTCTTCTCCGTCGAATAATTAAGAAGAGTACTATTCCCGTCAATTCCTTGTGTTTTCTTTGTATGAATAAATTTACCATCACGTAACTTCAAGATACGACGTTGGAAACTCTTGTAACTCATTTCCCCGCCGGTTTTTTGATATTCTGTGTAGACTTCACCAATCTTTTTACCACTATTGTTTTTCACGATTTCAAGAATGAATTGTAAATCATCTTCCAATGTCTCGGTAGGTTTAATATGAAATTCAGACGCTTTCTTTGTCGCACCTGCGACATGTTCCATAGCGATACGTCGAGTACTTGTATCTTCCGCTAGATTGCCTGCTTCACGCATTAAATATAATCCAACACGGATATCTTTCGCTTCCACTGCTTTCTCAACGATTTCCTTAAATGCATCTTCATCCCACACACCAGGCACGAACGCATATTCACGTCGTTGTTTCAGGATGGCAGCTGTCTCCGTTTCGTTATACGCTCTAAAAAAGAGAAATTCAGGATTTAACCGGCTTCGAATACGTTCATCCATTTGACTATAGGAATCCCGGTAATTCGTGATTAAGAACAATGATTTCCGATAAATATCTTCCAAAATCGTGTAGAGAAAATCGGTATCCTCCAATTTATCTATCTCATCAAAGATAAACACAACACTTTGTTTATTCACTTTCTGTTTAAGGAGCTGGAACAATTCCGGTGTTTTTTTATTCTGAATAAATTTATATCCAAGATCAAGACAAATACGATGGAATATTTTATACGTCGTATTTTCTTTCCAACAATTCACATAAATGGGCATGACGTCATCTGTTGTTTCTTCCAATTCCCGAAGGACGTGTTTACATGCTGTGGTTTTCCCAATTCCAGGTGCGCCATACACAAACAGGTTCCGACCATTATGGTTCTGGAGAAGTGGGCGAATGGCAACAGCGAAACGTTGCTGTTCACTTTCCCGACCATACAAGATTTTAGGCTGGAAGTCGTAACTGAGAAAGACAGTATCTCGAAATAAAGATTCACCACTCTGTAACATATCTTTGAAAAGGGACATAAGAAGTTGAGAATAGAGGTGTTTATATTAATTTCGGGCTTTATTTACTCACAATCGTGCCTTCAAACTTCTCGCCTTTCACAGCCTTACAAAATTCATCCATCTTCCCAATGTATAACGAAAGAGTTTCTTTCATTTCTAATCCAATCTTCAAGGCTTCGGGATCAAAGGGTGTGTTAAGTCCTGCAATCCATTCATCACCCACCAACTCATGTAATTCTTCCCAGCTCATTTTAGAAATGTCTTCTGATTCCTTTACCAATCTTTCTTTCTCCGCATCGTTAGCATCCCTATATTGGTGTGGTGTAAATCGTTTCACCTTCGTGAAGTTAGAAATTTTGAAGACTTTCTCCGCATTGAATGATTTCGCAAGCAGCATCATGTCCGTATCGGTAGAACAGCCTGGTTTCCACCCCGTTGCAAAAAAGACTCTCGCATCCGATTCAATTTTCCGGGTAGGATCTATGATGATTTGTGGATGTACTTCATCACCCAAGACACTTTCAAATTGCTGTAAGACATAGCGTGCATTAATTTTTGTGACAGCGATACCTACTTCATCTCGCGCTAGATCTATTTCAGGATCACTTGGTAATCCATCTCGAAGAAATGTCATGGATGCGTCCTGGATATTTCGACATATTTTTCCCCCACCCACGACGAAAATGAATTGTTCTTCACTATTTTTCACGAGATCAATAAATGTAGTAATAATGCCTTGATCATAGTTCCCATCAGGATTAATGATAGATCCACCAAGTTTTACAATGTTCATGATTTGTTGTGAAGTAGGGTTGTTTAAATAGTTAATGGATTTGAAATTATTCGAATTATTTGTTTTCTTTAAGAAGATATACCCCAATTATAAGAATGACCTAACAATGATGAATAGAAGTAATAATACACCAAGGATTCCAGCAATAACCAAAAAAATACCAAAATCAAAATCACCAAACAGTTGCTTCATAAATTCAGTCATACTTATATCAAGAATTTACTATTATAAAAAATTATTGTTTGTTTTTCGCGATTTCTTACTTCACACCAATCTCAGTTATCCCATGCATATAACTATGAAGTACTTTCGGTATCTTCACCGTTCCCTTCTTGGTCTGAAAATTCTCTAAAATAGCGACCATAATACGAGAAGTTGCCATCGCCGTATTGTTTAACGTATGAACTACTTGCTTGCCATCTTTCCCATTGACTTTAATCCCTAACTTTCTCGCTTGGTAGTCTGTGCAGTTGGAAAGAGACATGATCTCACCATATTCTCCTGTTGTTGGCCGCCAGACTTCCACGTCATAACTCTTATGTTTCCATGGAGAGAGATCACCTGAACAAATTTCAATCACTCTGTAGGGTAACCCTAACTTTTTTAGGATACCTTCTGAGTTTTTCAATAACTCATCAAAGAATCCTGCACTCTCTTCAGGAGAACAGAAAATGAATTGCTCCACTTTGTTAAATTGATGCGTTCGCCAGATACCTTTCTCGTTAATCCCATGGGCACCTACTTCTTTTCGAAAACACATTGAGTAGGAGTAATATTTCTTTGGCAGATCTTTGCGTTCAAATGTCTGACCTGTATGAAACCCAAGAAGTGCGTGTTCACTTGTTCCGATTAATGAAAGGTCTTCCCCTTCGATGGAATAAATTGA
>NZBO01000062.1 GCA_002686315.1 archaeon
TGCCGAGAAAGGCATCACAAGTATTGGTTATGACATCATGGCCGGTTGTGATGTCAGAGACCCCGAGCAACTTGATGCTGCGGTTATTTCTGGCAAGGGCTTTGGGCCAATTGATAGGATTCTCCACCTTGCTGCCATTGCTCGTTTTTCAGAAGCAGACAAGAACCCGAAGTTGGCATTTGAAACAAACGCAATGGGGACACGAAATGTGGCATTGGTTGCGAAAAAGCATCACATTCCTGTTGTTTACTCTTCTACCGGCTCAACCTATATGCCCATCAAATCAGACCCACCTATCACAGAGGACTTTCCTGTTATGGGTAATTCAGTGTATGGATGTTCAAAGGCGGTGGGTGAGAGTTATATTGAAACCTACGGCCAAGAGGGATTCCCGTGGATGATTCTTCGGTACGCTCATCTTTATGGAAAAGAGAAACGTATGCACGGATTGATTGGAGGATTCATGGACCGGATACAGCGTGGCCTTGCTCCAACTCTTTATGGGGGCAAGCAATCAAATGACTTTACTTATATTGATGATGTTGCTCGGGCAAACTATTTGGCCGTAACTGCACCGTGGGATAAGTGGAATCAATCATACAACATTGGAACCGGTGAAGAACTGACAGCAGAAGATGCCGGTAAAATGATTTGCAAGATGGCCAAGTGGAAAGGGAAGATTGAGAAGAAGGGACAGCGAGAAGTTGACCCGGGTCGTTTTGTATACGACATGACGAAGGCGAACGTCATGCTCGGCTTTTATCCGAAGTATCCTTTTGAGGCAGGCCTCAAGGAGATGTTTAATGATAGTCCAAAATCAAATGGAGACGGTAAAAATATCACCAATAGAGAATCAAAATCCTAGAGTTAAGTTTTGGTATCCGCAGTATTCAAACATCAGTTTGGATGCACAGATTGGTAAAGGAACCACCATTCACTCTCACGTTTGGATTGCAGACAATGTTATTGTTGGAGAGAATTGCAGGATTGAGGCGTTTGCTTTTCTTCCGGGTGGAGTGATTCTTGAAGATAATGTATTTATTGGACCGCATGTATGCTTTACGAATGACCGCAAACCACCTTCTGATAAATGGGATACGATAACGGTGCAGAATGGGGCAAAGATTGGAGCCAATGCGTCTATATTAGCAGGTGTAACAATTGGTGAGGATGCCCTTGTTGGCATGGGTTCTGTCGTTCTTAAGGACGTACCGGCAGGTGAAGTGTGGGCAGGGAATCCGGCCAAGTTTATTAAAAAATTATGAGTAAATACGAATCATATACAAAAGCAGAGTTGGTTGACGCTTTAGAGAATCATGTGTGCAATGGTCCCGAGTGTGAACTGTGTACGTTTGAAAATCCAAAGTGTTCTGCAACCGCAGCAATTATCAAAAACAATCAAGTGCTTCTTCTTAAGCGAGGAGAGGAGCCGTTCAAAGGTAAGTGGGATTTGCTCGGAGGATATCTTGATAAGGGAGAGACACCGGAGGAGGCCATCAAGCGTGAGATTCACGAAGAGTTGGGGATTGAAGGATTTATGATTGATTTTGTAAAAACCTTCCCCGGCACCGCAGAGTGGAAAGGAAAACAGTTTCCTATACTTTCACATCTCTTTATTGTTCAACTCGTGGAAGAACCAGAGATTAAATTGAACGAAGAGAATGAAGAATATCAGTGGGTTGATATCAAGAACCTCCACACACCGGGAATTGCTTTTGACTCTAATAAAGACATCAGTGAATATCTTAAAAAATACTTTGTCTTTGACCTTGCGAGGATTCGTAAATTGATGAAGCAACTGGACCCGCATGCAAAGATTAACGAGCACTCACTCTATCGTGCATCACTAAATGGTTTTGTAAGCCAGAGATTTGATGAAGAAGGAAAACTTGTTGGTATGGGTTGGATATTCCCGAGACAAACAGCACTCCGTAGGCAGGCAGTTGTTGAGGACATGATTGTTGATGAAAGTCAACGTGGTAAAGGTCTTGGTCGTGAAATTCTCAAGGACCTTCTTACATGGGCGAAAGAACAGAATATGGATATGGTTGAACTCACTACCAACGCCAAGCGACAAGCAGCAAACAGTCTTTATAAGTCAGAGGGGTTTTGGCTCCATGAAACGAACCATTATCTCTATAACGTAAAATGAGTTGTAAAAAACACCAACCAAAAGTGTGTGAGAAGTGCGTAACGGAAGAGATTGCTCAATTGGAGAAAAAGATTGAGGTTCTTAAAAAGAAACTTCCACCTCAAGATAGCAACACATTTACATTCCCCGTAGATGGAAGTTGGTCGTCCGATACTGGGAACATTATATTTTATGTAGATGATACTGATGCCGGCACGCTACAATAAATTTGTAAAAAACAATCACCGTGAGCATCGGTCAAAGAAAGGCCGTCAACAATTTTCGGCCAAACGTAGGGTTTCAAATATGATACGTGAAGATAAGAGACGCAAGGACAAGAAGTACGATATTGACGATGATGCTGCACACCTTAATTTTGGATTTCAATAAATTATGTCAAAAGATGAAAAAAAAGAAAATTCACCTGCAATAACAAGTGAAAACAAGCCAGAAAGGAACGAGAAGGGCCAATTGCTCCCCGGAAACACTGCAAACCCTAACGGAAGGCCTACTGGTCCTTCAATAACTGCTGCTATCAAGCGGAAACTTGAAGAGATGCCAGAAGGTGCAGATAAGACCCGCCTTGACCAGTTGGTTGATGTTGTCTTAAAGAAGGCACTTGAGGATGAGGATGAGAAAACCATCAAGCAGATTTGGAATTACGTTGATGGCCTTCCTAAAGCCCAGTTCGGTATTGATGTAGACAAGGAGAATCTTGCTCAATTAACCGAGTTCTTCCGGCTTGTTGCGGGAGATAAAGATGATGACAAAACTTAATGAACAAGACCAACAAGCGTTTGATATCGTTCGCAAGTTATTTAAGAACGATTACGCAAAGCCCTTTGAAATGACCGAGGGGCAGATTTCTCTCTTCCGTGCAATCTACGAAAAGCAGTCCCCACGAAACATCTTTGAGTGCTACACGCAATATGGGAAGTCAGATGTTGTTTCAATGGCCGTTCTCTTGAGAGCGACAACCTTCCCCGAACGATGGCCGATACTTGGTGGAACAAAAGACAAAGCCGGTATCATAATGAACAAGGTCATCAAGCACATTTTTGAGAATGACTACACGCTCGGAAAGTTTGAGATTGGGCCCGAGGAGAGCATGGAGTTCATCAAGCGACACCGAAGCAAAGACAAGATTTCTTTTAAGGTTGATGGCTCGGGAAACATGGGAGAGGTTTTCATTCTCTCGGCAGATGCAAGACGCAAGGGAGAAGATGCTGGAGATATTCTTATCGGACACGGTGCTCCAAACTTGATTCAAGATGACTCTGCACTTATTCCCGATGCGATTCATGGTAAAGCAATGCGTATGCTCGGAGGCCACACGGAAAACTTTTTATTAAAAATCACAAACAGTTTTGGTCGCAACCATGCGTTTCGTTCTCTGAACGACCCGAAGTATAAAAAAATTATCATCAACTGGGAGCAGGGAGTTAAGGAAGGACGTATCACAGAAGATTTTGTTGAAGAGATGCGAGGAGAAGTTGACCCGATTATGTTTGGAATCCTTTACGAGTGCGTTCATCCACCAGAGGACATGATTGATGACGCAGGATGGATGCCATTGTTCACCGAGGAAATGCTTGAACAGGCCCAACAAAGAAAAGTTGAGGCAAAAGGTTTCAAGCGTTTGGGTGGAGATATTGCCGAAGGAGTGAACTACAACGCTTTTGTTCTTCGTTTTGATAACTTCGCAAAAATCCACAGCAAGAATCGTGAGAGAGACTTAATGAAAACTGCTGACAACATTGCTGAAATTCACAGGGGAGAGAAAATAAAATCCCAAAACATTTTTATAGATGCAATTAGTATTGGGTCCGGTGTAGTGAGCCGTCTCCATCAAATGGATATTCCTGCAACCGGTGTGAGAGTTGGTGAGAAGCCAATGGAGCAGAAGGTCATCAACCCCGGAGTTCAAGAAGTTCTTGAGTTTTCAAACCTTCGTGCTCAATTGTATTGGTTGGCCCGGAACTGGGTGAAGCAGGGAGGGGCACTTGAGCCAGATAAAGATTGGAGCCAGTTGTTGAAGATTCGTTATAAAGAGGACCAGAGCAAAAAAATAAAGATAATGCCAAAAGATGAGATGAGGCGTAATGGATTGCTTTTACCTTCCGAGAGTACAGATGTGCCGGATGCGTTTGTTCTCACATTTTTTAAGGGCAAGGAAGTTGATTTGAGTAAAGTAAAAGCCACGGGTTCAATAAAGCCCTACTACCCGGAGTTGGGAATTTAATATGTCATCACAAGGAATGATAAATATAAAATTAGATGGAGTTTCCTTTGAAGAAACAGAGTATTTTCGTAAAGTTATACACACCCTATTTCAACAAGGAGTTTTTAACATAAAGAATGGAACTGCTACTTTGGCCTTTAATAGAGAGGGGGAACTGGCTAGTATAGAATTGAAGTTCCTAAAATGGCGAGACAAAGACCCAGATAAGCCAGATGAGCCCTTGCGTAATCCGTATGAAGGTGCTACAATAGAGACAACAGGAGACAATCCAAAAACCCTAACCTCTAGCAAAGAGCGGGAACCACATCAATAAGGTTCTCGTTTTTATTTTATATATGCCAATAAGTACACCATTTAAGGACATCCCTGTTGCGTCAGTCGCAAACCTTTCAGTGTTGATGGCGAAACTCATCAAGGAGAAGAAAATCTCCCGTGAGTTTCAGGAGCGAAGGCACAAGGAGTGGAATGTAAATTACGAACTCTATCGTAACAAGGTTAAGACCAACAGATTAACGCAACGTCAAGCGGTCAATATTCCGCTTATGAAAGAAACAGTGAAAACGCTGCTCTCTAAAATTGATGACCCGCCTTCTGTTGATTGGAAGGAACTCGGAGGCAACCAAGACAAAGAGATTATTCTTCAAGAGATTTGGAATGATGATTTTGAGAGGTTGAACTTTGAGGGAGTTGACATTCAAGACAAAAAGACGGTGATGCTTTGTGGCCGTGCTTTCAAAAAACTAAACATTGATGCAAAGGGATTCCTAGACGTGAGGCCTTTGGATATTTTTGATGTTGTCGTGGACCCAATGGTGGACCCACTTGATATTGAGACAGCACGTTTTATAATTCACCAAAACATTTTTCGTTCGTTGCGGGAAGTGCTCGCAGACGAACGATACAGTAAAGATGCAAAATCAAAACTTCGCATCTGGGCATCCGGTACTGATGCAATTGTTCAGTCAAATAGAAATAAACAGGAATGGGAAAAGAAAGTTGAGCGTCTCAAATCAATGGGTGTTGAGAACGACCAGTTTGCACAGTTTGCGGGTGGTGATGTTATTTTGAATCTTTCCGAGCACTATACATTGATGTGGAATACCAAGAAACAAGATTTTGAGAAACGAGTGATTGTGTATGCTGATGATGAGCACGAACTCTTAAATGAAACCCTTGAGGACCTTCTTGGCGTAGACTTCTGGCCGTTTGTAACATGGGGTGAAGATATAGAGACAATGGACTTTTGGAGTGATGGTCCTGCTGACCTTGTGCGAACACCAAACCAGATTCTCAACGTGTGGTTTTCTCAAATGGTAGAAAACCGAACACTCAAGAACTTTCAAATGCACTGGTACGATGCCACTGTGCAGGGATACAAACCGCAGACGTATGAGCCGGGTGCCGGACGCATGCTTCCTGCTCCGGGCAATCCTAAAGAGACAATCATGCCAGTTGATATCTCTGGTCTTGATGACACTTTCACAGCAATTGACTTCCTTATACGAGTTATTGAACGAGGCACCGCAGCGACAGCGATTGAGAAAGGTGTTTCCGAAAAGAAACAAATCACTCTTGGTGAAGTTGAAATGCTCGTTGGGAAAGCCCTTGAGCGTACTCTTTCAATGGCCAAGATGTACCGTAGGAGTTGGTTTGACCTTGCTCTTAAATGGGAGAGAATCCTTGACGCAAACAGTGGTGAGAATAGAACGCTCCACAAAACGGCACGGTCTGGGAAGATATGGGAGAAAGTTGTCTACCCTTCTGACTGGAAGAGCGACAAGGGATACAAGCCAATTGTTCGTTCAACATCCGAGCAGGAAGAAGAGCAGACAAAGGGTATTCAAAAATTCATGTTCATTCAGAGCAGGTTCCCAGACAACTTTGTTCTTAATCGCATTGTTCAAAAGAGGATGCTTGAGATTGTTGACTTGACCCCAGAAGAAATCCGTGAGGTTCAAGAAGCAGAGAAAAAGAAACAAGAAGCCATCCAACGTGAAGCGGAAGCAGCAGCACGAGCAGAAGGAACTCCGGGTGAAGCACCGACAGAAGGCACTCCAGTTGCAGAGGCAGTTGTTAAAGAGCCCGCAACTGATGCGGAGGAAGATGAACTATTGAGCCAACTTGAAAGCCGACTAAACAAAGTAAAAGGATAATCATGGCCAGAGATAAGAAAAAATTATTAAGAGAAGCACTGGATTTGATGCAGCAGGCAGAGGACCTTCAAGAGAAGGAAGGCAGTGAGAAAAGGGAAGAGTTTGATTTATTTTTGCGACTTACATTACATAACGAGGTCGTTGGTATCCTTGAGGATATCAAAAGTTTATTAGAA
>NZBO01000063.1 GCA_002686315.1 archaeon
AACGGTGTTATATCCTTGCTCGGGAAGTTCAACTAATGTTGGATGGTGAATATGTCCACCTGCATAATAGTCAAATCCCTTTGGAAATACCGATAAAGGTTGTGATTCAATTTTTGCAAGATCAGTTGGGAGAAGCTCAGATACGGTAGTGTGGAACATAAAAATTTTGTATCCTTCTTCTGCTTCCAAGGAGGGGAGATGAAGTGAATCGTAGTATCGTTGATCTAACTGCCCTTTCCGTCCAAGGATTCCTGTTAATTTTGTTCCTGTTTTTGGATCTGTTGTGAATTGTAACTCTAATTCTTTTGTCTCTTGGTTAATTGTTCCTTTACATACGTTTACTAATAAACCAGCATTTTCAAGTACATCCACCATTGTTTTCCCGCTTGGGGAAAAATCATGTGACCCTGCAATGATATAGATTGGAATACCGTGTTCATGAACGTCTTTTAATTTTTTTGTCACAGTCTTAAGAATATCGAGTGCTGGCAAGCTTGTATTAAACAAATCGCCTGCAAATAAGATAAAATCAACGTGCTCTTGCATACATTCATCCATGGCTTGTATGAATGATTTGGTAGAAAGATCTCGCATCTTCTCATCACGCCAGGAACCTAAGTGCAAATCAGCAAGGTGTGCGTATTTCATGCTCTGTTTTGACTACAAGAAGTTTATATGTATTGTTGTGATGAACTTAGTTCTGTATTAGTCCTTCGTGAAGGTTTAAATATAGTAACTGATACATTCACTGCATGAAAAATCGTGATTCGCTATACGTCAGTTCAAGTCGTGACGTATTAGTATCAATTCTACAGCAGGAAGGATTTGAACCGACAAAAGATATCTATCATCCAAATGTACGAAAAGTGGGAGATTCGTTACGTCACGCTCATCCTTTAGGAAAATCTCCTCAATGGGTTGCATGGGAGCCTGCCGAAGCATATGTTAACAAAGAAGGATTTCATCTTGTGATGTCGGTGCCATATGGTGCTGATTTGTATAGTGTACAATTACCTTAATTCCTTCATTTCCCCTCTAAAACACAGAAAGTTTTATAAGCGAAGTTGGAATATAAAGGGCAGAGGACGTGAAGAGACACGTTCAAATAACAATCGGGGTGTTACAAAATGACAGAAGGATATTGTGTTAAGTGTAAATCAAAGAGAGAAATGTCTGAAGCTAAAGAAGTTACCATGAAAGGAAAAGGCGGCACAGAGCGACGTGCAATGAAAGGTAAATGTCCAATGTGTTCAACAACAATGTTTAGAATCATGGGTGCAAAGAAATAATTTTTCTTTCTTCTTTTTCTTTTTTTTAATCTTTTTTTGAATACATCTTTCCGAAACATTATTAAGCACAAAATAGTTCTCTTCTTTCATGGTAGGTGTTTTTATTCCCATTGCCCTTGCGATCGTCGTTGGGTTGGTAGAAATTTGGAGTAAACAATTCAATCTACGAAAAAAACCATATGATAAGAAGTTGATGTCCTTCTTTGCAGGGATTTCAATTACCTATATTTTACTTGAATTATTTCCTCGATTTACCGAAGCAGCGGTATTAATCAATAAGTACGTTTTTCTTTCAGTCTTAGTAGGTTTTATCACGCACCACTTAGTTGAGAAAGAGATCTATAAACACAATCACCGTCACGAATTGATTAAGATGCTTTCATTAGAAGAGCGTATTTTCTACTTCATCTACCATTTTATATTTGGTGTCGTTCTTGTCACGGTCTTAAACCAATCGTTTGTGGGAGGAATGCTCTTTTTTGTGTCGATTCTGTCCTATACGTTGGTAAGCAATTTACCTGCAAGTAAACATCGATCGTTTGAACGGGTAATATTCTATTCTTCCTCAACATTATTGGGGGTATTATTCCACTTATTCATCTGGAAAACAATTCCTCATTGGCTTGAAATTAGTTTAATTGGGTTAGCTGTCGGGGTACTTCTTTTTACCGTCACAAGGCATCACATTCCGTTTGGCCGGAAAGGAAAAACCGGTTGGTTCACGGCAGGGTTTATTGCATACTCACTTCTTATTATTATAAGTTGGTTCTTTCGGTAGATTTAAATTCTCCTTCTTTTTCATCATGTCATGGCGACAATAACTCTATACCAATTTGAAGAATGCCCTTATTGTATGAAGGTACGTGCGAAATTAGCAGAGATGAAACTTGAATATGAGAAAGTTAACGTGCCTCGCGATCGTGAAGATCCGCTACGGAAAGATTTGTTAGAAAAAAGTGGCGTTCCCACTGTTCCTGTTATCAAAATAGATGACAGATACATCGGTGATTCAAGTGCAATCGTCGCCTATTTAGAAAAGAAATTTTAGACACCCATTTTTCGATTATACAGATTTGCAAATCGTTGTTGAATTGTTTGAGGTAGTTTCACGCTTGCTCCTTTCAAAATTTTGGAAAGGTTTCTTCCAGGATTGGCTTGCCGAGTTGCGGCAAGAATTGCTCTCGTTTTTCCTCCAAACGTTTTTGCTAATCCTCTTGCAGTGTTATACATCCTCGATCCAGCTCCTATTTTCATATTTTCCGGACAAACATCAAGGTATTGTCCTGGATGCAAGGTCTCGTTTGCGTATATATCTTGTAACCGTCTTCCCGCTTTGCTACTTCCAAGCGTCTTCATTCCTATTTTTTCATATCCATCACCTGGTTGGACAATGTAGAGACAACCTGCTGCACTCCGTTCAGCTGCAGGTGTGATGTTGTATGAGACAGCCGCAACTGGTTTTGCGAATGAATTTTTCACATTGATCTTGTCTGCACTAACCGATGTATAATTTCCAATTGCAGCAACCGTAGCGAGTACTGCTGCCGCGGCAAGTCCTGCAAGACGTCCTCTTTTCGATTTTCGTTTAGTAGTTTGGGAATATGATGGGGTCGGTGGTGCAACATCTTCTACTGAACCGCCTGTGGCATATAATGGATTATTTTTCCGATGAATTTTTCCGACAACCCGTGGTACACGTGGTTTTTGTACTTGAGCCACTTCTGCAACTTCTGCTTCTAGGCTGGAATAAGAAGTATTACCAAGTACAGGAAGTTCTTTTGTAATACGCCTCCTACTTTCGTTAGGAAGGGGCTCAATAAGATTTGCAAGCTCTACACCTGTTGCAATTTGTGAATCGAGATATCCAAGTGCTAATGGAATCTCTCGTTGTTCTTCTTTTTTCTTACAAAATGTGATTGGTAATCTTCCTTCAACGGGATTAATTGAATACGATGTTTCAAGAATTAAATCTGTTAATTTTTCTTGTCGTAAAGTATGTTCAGAAATCTCCTCTTGCACAATAACTTTCTCGCCATGTAAAAATGATTGAATCTGTGAATTTGAGAGAGTATTTGTCTCAAATCCTACTTCAATTTCAAGAGGACTTAATGTTCTTGTGTGTATCATACCTCTCTAGAACATACATTTAATCATAAAGAATTATTCCTGGTACAGGGGGAACTATTTCACTACTTTTTTGATCTTTTTTAACTCCTTTTTCTTTTGGACGACTTCCTTCTCTTGTTTCTTCACTGCTTTCTTAATTTTTTTCTCTTCCAACTTTACTTCTTTCTTCTTCCCTTCTAATATTTGCTTCTCTTTTTTCACATCTTCAACATGCTCCGTTGCTTTAAGCCGTTCCACTCGCATCCACCATCTTTTTGATACAAATCCTATTAACAAAAATCCTCCTAGGAGAAGTGTGACTAGGACCACGGCTGCGAGAATTGTCATAAATGTTACGGGAATACGACTATAGACTATTGCGATTACAACATATGCAGTAAGATTGACAGGAAGGGGTGAGGAAATGAAGTAACTGATTTTCTTTGGCAAATAGTGTGTGAAGTTCACAAATAGGAGAATAACGCCAAGAAGCATTAATAATCCAGCTAAGATCAGATCACCGTAATTAATGCCATTATACGTAAGTGTCGTTCGCATCAAATCAGCAGACACGAAGATGAGGATTAAACTATTTCCAAGTGCGGTATTCCATCCCAATTCTTCATCTCGATACTTTGCAAAATAGATCGTCATAAGAAGTAAGACAACAACTAAAGGTAATACAATCCATAACATTTCTGAATGGAGAGCTGGTGCTTTCAGTAACAGAATAAACCTATCCCAGAATGTTGTAACGATTTCCATAGTATCAGCAAATATTTAGTGAATTTAAATGTTGTTATTCCTAAAACTCATCCAGCGCCTTTCGACACGCATTACGAAAGATTTCAGGTAACGCTGGATGGATGTAAATCATTTGCAATAATTTCTCAACCGTCGCACCATACGTCATCGCATAAATGGCTTGATGAATCATATCACTTGCTTCCTCGCCAATAATGTGGGCACCAATTAATTTCCTATTTTTCTTGTTGAAAATCAGTTTCACAAATCCATGATCTGGTATCCTGGCCATTCCCATTGCACTGCTTTTATACGTATTAAGTCCAATAACATAATCTTTTCCTTTTATCTTCCCTTTCGCAATCAATTCATCCTCAGTCATACCAACACCTGCAACTTCAGGGTTACTAAACACCGCATGTGGCATTGGTGGGTATTTGATCTTCTTCCGCTTTTTATCTAAATACAATGATTTAAACAAGAAATCACCTTCAAAGTTAACCGAATGACGGAACATATAATTTCCTACACAATCACCTAATGCATACACTCCTTTCACAGATGTTTCCATATATCTGTTAACTTTCACAAATCCTCGTTTACCTGTTTTGATTTTTGTTGTATCCAATCCCAAATCATCGGTGTTTGGTTTTACTCCAGTCGCAACAAGTAACGCATCACCTGTAATTGTTTTTTTCTTCCCACTCTTCTTATGCTCTAACGACAACGTAAACTTTTTCTTCTTCTTATCATATGCAACCTTCATTGTCTTCTGTAAGAAATGTACATTATAATCCTTAGAGAACTTCCTGACAAACTCCTTCTGTATCTCGCTATCCTCTTTCCTAAGCAACGTCTCACCTCGGACAATTAAATGTACGTCCGCTCCTAACGCACCATATGCATGTCCCAATTCACACGCAATATATCCGCCACCAATAACCAATAGTTTCTTCGGCAACTTACGAGCTCTAAGAGCTTCTGTACTCGTCATATACGGCGTTCCCTTAAGACCTTCAATAGGAGGTATATTGGGTCGTGCCCCAGTTGCGATAAAGATACGTTTGGCAGTCATCTTTGTGCCATTGACTTCCACAACCTTATCCGATACAAATCGAGCATGGCCTTTGTAATACGTAGGATTGTTGTTTTGATCATACCATTTGGTAATACCGCGAGAATCACCGTCTGTTTCACGATTAATCCGTCGCAATATTTTTTCAAAATTAACAGATTTCACTCCTGTTGAGATATCATACTTTCCAGCCTCTCGAATGGAATGCGCAACATTTGCAGGATGAATGAGCATCTTGGAAGGAATACACCCTCGATTTAAACAGGTGCCACCAAATTTCCCTTTCTCGATAATTGCTGCCTTCAATCCAATAAATCCTGCTGGCGTGGATAACTTACTACCACCACCTGATCCGATAACAAGTACGTCGTATTTTTTTACTACCATTTTTTTTGTTTATGTAAATAGCCCTATTCCGATAAGTAACAATATTCCTAGGTAGCTAACTGAATTTGCGAGTAGTGATATCACAAAAGCATTTTTGTTTGGTGTGCTGAGTTTTTTGTGTATAAATCCGTAAATAATAGGATATTCTATGAGGATACTAAGAAGAAATGCTATTGGAAATACAATTGCAGGTGAATAATCAACAGTGTATGGAATAAAAGTTGAGACAGCATATCCAATAATAGTTGAAAGGACATTAGCCGCTAGAAAAATAAGAAAGGAGGACCAAATTGAAATTGTTCCCCACCCTCTCCTTTTCACTAAAAAATAGGTGGCAGTTCCCTCTAAAAGTATGATTGGTATTAAAAAAAATGTTCCAGTAGCGAAGTAGAAACCATCTAAAAGAGGCACTGCGACATCTGCTTTTACTAATGGCACCATCACAATTAAACTCCAAAATAATATCATTATTGATTTCTTCATATTCAATTCACTCTATTCTTCGGCTTCTTTCCGCTCAACACTGCAATAATATTCTGTGCTGCTATTGTACTCATTGCCTCTCGGGTTTCAATAGTTCCACTAGCTGTATGTGGTGTTAACACAACATTCGATAATGTAGACAATCCTTTCGCTAACTTTGGTTCGTTCTCAAAGACATCTAACGCTGCTCCTGCAATTTGTTTTGATTTCAATGCAGACACCAATGCCTTCTCATCGATAACAGGACCTCGTGAGGTGTTAATCAAATACGCTGTCTTTTTCATTGCCTTTAACTGCGAAGATCCAAGTAAATGCCGTGTTTCTTTCACTAGGGGTACATGCACAGAGACAAAATCAGCTTCTTTCAACAACTCTTTTAATTTCGCTTTTCGTTTTGCCTTTGTATCTTTTTCAATACGCGCATTTTTAGATCTGTTAAAATAAATTATCTTCATTCCAAACCCTTTCATGGCACGTTCTGCAACCGCACTCCCTATACGACCAGCACCAACAATCCCTAATGTCTTTCCTTGCAACTGGCCGCCTAATAACAACATTGGCGCCCAACCTTTGTACTTGCTCTTCCGAACGAACGTATCTGATTCTGGAACACGACGTGCAATAGATAACAATAACGCCATCGCATGTTCCGCTACCGCTGTGGTCAGTACACCAGGAGTGTTGGTTACAGGAATCTTCTTTGTTTTCGCATAGGCATGATCAATATTATTGTACCCAACTGCATAATTTGCCACAATTTGCAAATTCGGATTGGCATCTAAGACCTTTTTATCAATATTGTCTGTTAACAAACATAACAATGCATCACACCACTTCACACCTCTCAGCAATGCACCACGAGAAATAACACGGTCTTTCTTCCACACACGAACGTCATACTTCTTCCGTAATAATTTCAACCCACTCTCAGGTATCTTCCGTGTCACAAATACTTTTTTCTTCGCCATCTTTTCATTTACACAACTTCCTTGCTTCTCGTACAATATGCTCGGCGCTAAATCCAAACGCCTTCAACAATTCGTCAGGCTCGCCCGATTCGCCAAATCTGTCTTTCATACCTATACGTTTCATTTTGGTAGGGTGATTTTCAGCCAAAAATTCTGCCACCGCGCCGCCAAGACCACCAGTAATTTGTGCTTCTTCAACGGTAAGAATCTTGCCACATTTCTTTGCTGCAGCCAAAATCGTTTTTCCATCTAATGGTTTGATCGTATGTGAATTAATGACCATCGCATTGATACCCTTTTGCTGTAAGATATGGGCTGCTGCAAGACATTCATACATGACAGGTCCAGCACCAATTAAGGCAATATCGTTTCCTTGTTTCAACACCTGCGCTTTTCCAATAACAAAGGGTGTTTTTGTAGTCGTCATCTGCTGTGTCTTATTTCGTGCGAATCGCATATACGCTGGTCCCTTATATTTTGCAACTGCCATCGTTGCCTTTTTTGTCTGTTCATAATCTGCAGGAACGACGACAATCATGTTAGGAAGAGAACGCATGATCGCGATATCTTCCAACGCTTGA
>NZBO01000064.1 GCA_002686315.1 archaeon
AGGAAGGAGTGAAGGCGTGTTTGAAGTCAATTCTGCTTTGGGGAAACAAATTGCATCACTTGTTGAGATTGCGCGGAAACATAAGATTCCGGTTTTGGTGACGAATCAAGTCTACGCTGATTTTAACAATAAAGATAAAGTCAAAATGGTTGGTGGCGATTTGTTAAAATATGGAAGTAAATGTTTGATTGAGTTACATAAATTTGAAAATTGTCGTGGTATGACACTTCGGAAACATCGAAGCATGGCGGAAGGCAAAGAGTTGAAGTTTAATGTTGTTGCGGATGGGATTGGTAGTGTTGAGGAGAGAACTGAAATGCCTCCTAAACTTTTATAAAGAAAACAGGAACTTACTATCTATGGGTTTAGAATCTATGGTACGCAGCTTTCTTCCTTTCGTTTTTGCAATAGCGCCTCCTTTAGGGTGCTCAACTTCTTCGAAAACGCCAAAACTGCAACCTGCTGCGAGTGCTTTCCAATCAGATGCCTTATTTGAACAATATGTTCATTCAGATTTCACAAAAATAATTCTGGAGATGTGGGGTGCAGAGAATCCAGTACATTTTTCAGTAGAAGACGTTGCTGCTACGCAGACAAAATTGGTTGTAGAATATTCTGATGGCAAAACACATGAAGAAGTATTCTCTCTTCCAACTGGTATTGCATTGCGTGTTATTGGTTCACATCTCATTGCATATGATACGCACAATCCTCCTGCACATTTTCAAGAAAGATCTACGTATTCTGGAGATCTTGCAGAAGGGGACTATGTTCTTCTTACGCCAACTTTTGAGGACCAATTAGGGAACAGATTTAGATATGCTTTTGAGAATGGCAAAGAAGGAACATTTTTTGCAGGAACTCCTACTCTGACTGCATTTTTAGAGAAATATAAACGCGCTCTTGACAATCAAGAATTTACGAAAGCAAAAGAGAAAGTCCAAGTAGGCTCTCAAACGTTTGAACTCTCAGGACCAAATAGAGACGGGATGTATCACCTTCCTGCCGATACTGGCGCCAGTTCCCTCTTATACCATCCCAGAAGTGGGCATGTTGCACCAGGAGATGGATGGGGTTCTGTAACGGTTACAGGCGATATTAGATACACTAATATTACAATTCATGAAACCTTACCAGGATGTGGTCAAACATCAGCAATCTCACTCAGTGAGAATGGGACCTATAATGCAGTCCTCATTTTTTCTCCTTGTCGACCATAATCTTTATAAAGAATCCACCAATTTATGAAACTATAGCCGACGTGTGCCCGTTATAGGGTATGACACAGCTGCGTGAGGCGAAAAATACCGCAGACAAGTTGAATTCATTCTACTTGTTTAGCAAAGGAGTATAAACATGACACCAGAACAACAAGACAATTTATTGTTAGATTCGAATGAGTACCTTAAATCAGGTATTCATATCGGAACGAAATTTAAAACGAAGTACATGGCAGATTTCATCTATAAAACCAGGCCGGATGGACTTAGTGTCTTAAATTTGAAAAAAATCGATGAACGATTACGGTTAGCGATTAATTTCCTTTCCCAGTACGCGCCAGAGGATATCTTAATTCTGTGTAGGAGAGAGAATGGATGGAAGGGTCTCAAAAAATTACATGAATTAACGGGAATTCCTGTCATTACAGGCAGATACCCGCCAGGAATTTTAACAAATCCTAACTTGGAAACGTTTGCACAACCAAAAGTTGTTATGGTATGTGATCCGTGGCCAGACAGGAACGTGGTGGAAGATGCAGGGAAGGTAGGTACCCCTGTTGTTGCGTTATGTGATACAAACAACCAATCGAACAAGATCGATTTAGTGATTCCTTGTAACAATAAAGGAAAGAAATCAGTGGGCTTAGTATTCTTTGTCTTAGCACGTGAATTTATGCAAAAGAAAGGTCTTCTTGCAGGGAATGAAGAAATGCCTGCGAAGATTGAAGATTTTGTAGAAGCGTGAATTTTATTTTTTACTTTTTTAGTATCGAAATAGTTAAATAGAATGTTTATGTTCTTTTTTTGTATGGAACCTACTCAATTATTAAATGGAAATTATGTTAATGACGTTTCGACGTATTTACAACGTCAAGGTGCGGAACCACTTGAAGATGCTACTCTTGATTTGGGAGTGATGTTACGCTATGAAGGAGTGGATATAACTGTTGAAGAGATTGGTGTTTCACCAAACAGACAAACTCGCGTGACATATGTTGGCGAAGGTGCTGACGCAATGAAAGGCGAACATTCTCATATGTTGGCTCGTATTTCACAAGAAGGTGGGTTGGAAAAAGCAACGGAGTTAGAAGGTCTTACATGGCGAGTTCCCTTAAATGATCCGAGGAATTGTCGTTACTAACCCCTATCACTAATCCATAACATTCTTAAAGGAATTTCGTCCAATTGGTTCTATGTGTGGCATAATTGGGTATGTTGGTAACAAAGAGGCGTATAGTATTCTTCTCAAAGGTTTGGAGAAGTTAGAATATCGTGGCTATGATTCTGCAGGTATTTGTACTGCGAGTAATAATCAATTACATCTTCAAAAAGTGAAAGGCAGAGTTGCCGGGTTGGAACAATTTACACTACCTGGAACACGAGGGATATCACATACGCGTTGGGCGACGCATGGTCCGCCAAGTGATAAAAATGCACATCCTTTCCTTGACATGGCGAATCAATTCACGGTTGTCCATAATGGTATTATTGAAAATTATTTGGAATTAAAAGAAATGTTGCGACAAGACGGCGTGCAATTCTCTTCCGATACTGATTCGGAAGTCATCGTGCATTTACTTGCAAAATATTATACGGGAGATGTGAAAGAAGCAGTACGGCAAGTTGTGACAATGTTACATGGTGCGTACGCAATTTGCGTGGTCCATAAAGATCATAATGAAATAGTGGGTGCACGGAATGGCAGCCCATTAATTGTTGGTGTTGGTGAACAAGAAAATTTCTTAGCGTCCGATATTTCGGCTGTTGTGGAACATACACGAAACGTAGTGTATGTGAATGATTTCGAATTAGTACGTATCACGCCCTTGGAAGTGCAGGTAACAGGGTTTGATGGACTGATGAAACCGCTCGAAATTTCTCGAGTACATTGGGATGTGCAGCAAGCGCAGAAGCAAGGATATAAACATTTCATGCTCAAAGAATTACATGACCAACCTGCTGTTGTAGAGGAGCAATTGAATGTTAATTTCGATATTGGTTTCACACCAAACTCAATTCATATCGTGGCATGTGGTGGTGCTGGATTTGCTGGTGTCTTGGGAGAATATGTCATTGAACACATCGCAAAAATGCCAACAAGATTTTATCATGGTTCAGAATTTCGATATCGAAATCCGATAGTGTCTTCCAATGATTTGGTGTTAGTCATCTCTCAAAGTGGGGAAACGGCAGATACGCTCGCTGCAGTGAGGATGGCAAAGGAAAAAGGAGCACACACGTTGGGTATCATTAACGTTGTAGGGAGTACGATTGCGAGAGAATGTCATAATGTTATTTATTCACGTGCAGGTTCGGAAGTGAGTGTGGCAAGTACAAAAGCATTTTTGGCACAAATTATCTCGATGTATCAGGTAGCGTATCATTTAGCGGGAAGCAAATTTACATTTCTCGGTTATAAAGAATTGATTGAGCATTTGTTACGGTTGAACGATCGCATAAAAGAGTTGGCACAGAAATACTTCCTCTATCCAAATTTTATTTACATTGGCAGAAATCGAAATTATGCCATTGCGCAGGAGGGAGCATTAAAATTGAAAGAAATTGCGTACATTCATGCGGAAGCATATCATGCTGGTGAGTTGAAACATGGTCCTCTCGCGCTTGTATCGGAAGAAATGCCAACCTTTGCAATTTGTCCGCAAGATGAGTTTTATGCGAAAACCTTTAGTAACATTGAAGAAGTCAAAGCTCGATCAGGAAAAGTAATCACGCTTGCGACGGAAGGTGATGAGAACATCACGAAGGTAAGTGATGATGTCATTTACATCCCGAAAGTGGATCCGATGTTATATCCTCTCCTTGAGACGGTACCTGTGCATTTGTTTGCGTACCATATCGCGGATTTGAAGGAATGTGACATCGACAAGCCACGAAATTTGGCGAAATCAGTGACGGTGGAATAAAACATGAAAAAAGTAGTGGTGATTGGCGGTGGTACGGGCAATTTCGTCGTACTTCGAGGATTGAAGAAGTATGACGTCGATTTAGCAGCTATCGTGTCCATGGCGGATGATGGTGGTAGCACGGGCGTGTTACGAGATGAACTTGGCGTCTTACCTCCTGGCGATGTGCGGCAATGTCTCGTTGCGTTATCAGATTCTGGGAGATTAATGCGATCTCTTATGAATTATCGATTTGAAAATGGCGGATTGCAAGGCCATAGTTTTGGCAATTTATTATTATCAGCATTAGAGAAAGTCACGGGATCATTTGAAAAAGCGGTGGAAGAGGTAGGCAAAATTATGAATATTAAAGGGAAAGTACTTCCTGTAACGCAGAATAAAGTGCGGCTTAAAATGATTCTTAATGATGGGAATGTGCTTCAGGGAGAAGGAGAGATATGTACTTCAAGAGTCTTGGATCAAGGCTATCAAAGTATTTATCTGGAACCGTTCCCTAAGGCAGATCCGCATGCTCTTCAAGAAATCATGGATGCCGATTTGGTAATTGTAGGTCCAGGTGGGTTATATTCTTCGTTAATTCCTAACTTACTTGTGGAAGGTGTCAGTAAAGCACTCCGTGACACGGAAGCAACAACAATTTATATCGCGAATTTAATGAATAAAAAGGGGCAAACTACAGGATTTAGTGTTTCACGACATTTGCAGGAATTATCACGGTTTTTAGGGAAAGATATCTTTGATCACGTTTTGGTAAATAATGGGGTGCCTGCAGCTGACTTAGTCAAACGGTATGAAACGGAAGCGGCGCTTGTAGAAAATGATATGCAGGATGATCCTCGGGTTATTTGCGCGAATTTATTGGAAGATCAGATGCATCAAGCGAATTCTGCTGACGCCCTAGCAAAACATCGTACATTAATTCGGCATGATGCGCATAAAGTTGCAGCGGAAATTATGAAAATAGTGGTAGATTTGTAGTTGGTGTCTGGTTAGTGGGCGCCCTTTGTCAGCATGCGACTTACCGTAGTATGTTCTAACTGTAAGCCGAACACGCAGAATGCGTAATACGTGAGGCGCTAGTACCGGTCGTGACTTGGCCCCCACTAACTGCAAATAGACTTTTTTTTTAATAACAGATAATGTTAAATACTGAATGAAGGTTCTCAGAAACATGCTCATAATATTCGATGTTGATGATACGCTTATTGATACGTGGAACTATTCTATGCAACCGCAGTTGAAACGAGGGTTGAATGCGATGGTAGATGCAGGATTGCAGGTAGATGATGTTAATGCTGCGTTTCGTGAGGTGTCTGCATTAAACGATACAACGGCCAATGCGACGGAAACCTACTCACAATTTGTGGGGAATAAAGGGGCAGATACCACATTCGTGCAGATTGCTATGGATGCGTACAATACGCCGATTGAATCCATTGCAATTCCTTTTCTTGATGGTGCGAAAGAAGTTGTGGAAACATTATCAAAAACGCATTCATTAGCGTTGGTAACACATGGTGTGGAGGCAACACAGCAACGAAAGATTGACAACGTGGAACTAGATAGATCTTTATTTGTCTCCATCATTGTCTCAAAAAAGTATGATAAAAAGGAGCATTATCAAAAAATCATGGGTGAAACAGGATTCGCAGCAGACAAAATTGTGGTCATTGGCGATAAATTTAAATCAGATCTTCTCCCAGCGAAAGAATTAGGCATGCATACGGTACATATGAAATGGGGTCGAGGAAAAGTGGAGAAGAATGTTTCGCCAGAGTTTTCTATATCTCATTTGAGAGAATTATTGCCAATTATTGAGGGGTTAGCATGAAAGCAGTCGTATTAGCAGCAGGGAAAGGTACACGAATGAAGCCAATCACAGATACGGTTCCTAAAGTTATGATTGATATTAACGGGAAACCGATGTTACAGATTATTCTTGAACAACTGAAATCTGTCGGAATTACAGAAATAGTAGTTATTACACATTATTTGGAAGAGAAAATCAAAGATTATTTTGGAGATGGTGCAAAGTCTGGTCTTTCTCTTACGTATGTAAAACAGGGAGAAATGAAAGGGACGGGTGATGCTGTGTTACATGCCGCGCCACATATTAATGGTCCGTTTCTTTGTATTGCGGGTGATTCGTTATTTGAGACAAGTTTACTCACAAAATTGATGCACCATACAAGTGACGGTGTCATTTCCTGTCGGGAAGTAGAAGATACCAAACCATGGGGTATCTTACAAGTTGAGGGGAACAAAGTCCTTAAAATGGTTGAAAAACCTGATGATCCTCCTTCAAATTTGGCGAATTTTAGTGTCTACCTCTTTCCGCACGCAATTTTTGATGCATGTAGACAAATTCAACCTAGTAAACGAGGAGAGTATGAAATTAATGATGCGATCCACATGTTGATTGATGAAGGGAAAGTCTTTGAGTATGAGAAAAGTAATCGTATTGTGGATATTGGGACGCCTGAACAGTATGAAAAGGCAAAAGAATTGGCGAAAGAGTTAGGTTTGTGATAAGACTAAATAATTCTTGGGACACGTTGAGATATTCTTACTTAATCATTATTACTTCCTTAAGGCCCCTGAAATCTTCATCGCCCGTGACAACTTTTGCCTTATGTTTTCTGGCGGTGAGTAATACGAATGTGTCTGCAAGCCCTATGTGTTTACGGTCTTTGCGAAGTTTGGCATGAAGAATCCCTGCTTCAAATGCAAAATTCTCGTCGATATAGTGAAAACGGGATAATGTTTTGAGGATTTTACACTCTCCCTCGAATGAGAGTCTATTGCGACTGTACGAGCTCGCGAGTTCCGCTACGGTCACAATGTTTGTGTAAATTATGTTAGTGGAATCTTCTACTATTTCTTGTACCAATTCTCCTAATGGGCTACCATTGAAATATTCAACCCAGGCATAGGCGTCAATGACATATGTGTTCATTTTTCTAATTGACCTATAAATTTGTCTTTTTTCGAGAAAGATGCTTTCCCTTTGGAAATCCCAAAACCACTTTTCTTTATTCGTTCAATATGTATTTTTACGGTTTGGTTCTCGTGAAGGTTCTCTTCCTCAACAATTATTCTTGGAATTGTTATCATTAGTGAACCACCGACTTTCCTTGTTTTTGTGAGTGTTTCCATGTTTAATCTCGAGTTATATTTTGTTTTATTTAAAGTTTTCTATTTTATTGACCTAAACCTTTATCAAATACCTTCATTCTCCACACAAAATGGATATCTATGAACCTGCGGAAGATTCGTTTTTACTTCAAAAGCAATTACCAAACTACCTTGCTCCTCGAGTGCTTGATATGGGGACGGGATCTGGCATTCAAGCACTTACTGCCGCGAAACATTCTGTTGTACGGAACATCGTGGCAGCAGATATTAACCCGGATGCGATTTTAGCATTACAGAAAGAAACAGCTCTAATAAAGAAAATAAAACCAGTTGTGAGTAATTTGTTTGAAAATGTCTCGGGAGAGTTTGATTTAATTATCTTTAATCCTCCTTATTTACCGCAAGATGAAGGAATTGTTGATCCAGCATTATATGGTGGCAAGGAAGGCTGGGAACTTTCTGAACGGTTCTTTGCAACGGTAAGTCCTCATTTACGTAACGATGGCGTCATTTTATACTTATTTTCAACCCTTACCAATAAAGAGAAGATTGAGTCTATTTTGAACGAGAAATTGTTCGAATTTGAGGAAGTTGCCTCTGAAAAACTCTCATTTGAGACGTTGTTTGTCTATGCGATTCGTAAAAGTACCCTATTACGTGAATTGGAGAAACAATATTTGCGTGACATCCAGTATTTCACAAAAGGGCAACGTGGCATGATTTATACGGGAACGCAAGATCGAAGTATGCTTGTGAAGACACATTTACCTTCAAAGAAGAATGTAATTAAAGTGGCTGTGAAAACACAAAATGAGGCAAGTTTCGCAATTGGCAGGATTGAGAATGAAATCAATTGGATGAAACGGTTGAATAAAGAAGGAATAGGTCCACTATATCTCTTTTCTGGAGAAAATTATGTTGTGTACAAATTTGTGGAAGGTGAGTTTATTCTAGGATGGATTACTAAGAATGGAAAAGATGATATTTTGACGGTTTTGAATGAATTATTACGGCAGTGTTACATTATGGATGAAATGCAGGTTAATAAGGAAGAGATGCATCACCCGCATAAACAT
>NZBO01000065.1 GCA_002686315.1 archaeon
AGGCCTGAATTTACCGTTAACCCTTCCTCCCACAGCTCTGTTACCTACCTGTTCATGGATCATAAAAGCAAAATCTAGGATTGTAGCTTCCATTGGTAATTCCTTAACGTCCCCTTTAGGGGTGTAACAATAGATCTTATCGCCAAACAGGTCTACTTTAACCTCTTCCAGAAATTCTTTATTTTCCCGCTGCAGATCTAAGACGCTGCGCAGCCAGGCAATCTTTTTCTCAAAACTCTCTGAAGTTTTATCACCCTTATAATGCCAATGAGCCGCAACTCCCGTTTCAGCAAATTCATTCATTTCAAAAGTTCTAATCTGGATTTCCAACCGTTTATCATCAGGCAAAAGAACTGCTGTATGGATTGAACGATAGAAATTAGGTTTGGGATTGGCAATGTAATCTTTCAATCTGCCGGGGACACTTCTTAATTTTTCGTGCAGTAAACCTAGTAATTCATAGCAATCCTTGATATCTTTAACGATCACCCTTATTCCCAACAGGTCGTATTGTTCGTGTAATTTAACTTTTCTTCGTGAAATTTTCTTATAGATACTGTAGATATGTTTAGGACGGCCTTTAATCTTGATTATGTTGACCTTATCACCAGCGATGGTCTTAATTAAAGCGATTGCTTGAGCGATATCTTTAATTCTCTGCTCTTGTGAAGATTCTAGAAAGGAAAGGATTTGGTAATACTTTTTAGAATTTAAAGTTTTGAAAGCGACGTCTTCCAGGTCGGTCTTTAATCTATCCATCCCCAGATGATTGGCCAAAGGAGCGTAAATTTCCAAAACTTCACCAGCTAACCGTTTTTGTTCCACTTCTGAGAATACATTGACAGTCCGCATGTTATCCAATTTACTGGCCAGCTTTACTAAGATGACTCTCACATCCCTAACGGCCGTCAGAAAGATCTGCCTTAAGGCCAAGGCATCCAACTTTGGATGTTTCAATTTCAATTCCTGCAGATCTTCAACTTGATTTAGCAATTTGATTATTTGTTCGCCAAATCTTTTAACGTCAACCTGTTTAGGTAAACTGTGTAAAAGTCCCACCACCACAATCTGCGGTTCTGCTTTATTTTGCACTAAGATTTCCGCCACTCTTAAAGTGTGCTCATAATAAGTATTTCCCGAGAGACGTTTCCTTTGCGCTAATTTATCTCTGGCAAACTCTAACGCTCCCTTAAATAAGTTGATTTGTTCCGTGGAATAATTATTCTCTTTGCAAATCTCTAAGAATAGACGCTCATCCATCTTAGGTTGAGCGTTTTTCCCACTTAAAAAGGTTTGTGAAAGAAAAGGAAAGATACGTTAATTTCCCTTTATCTCCATCAACCTATTATACTTAACTACTCTCTCGCCGCGGGCAGGAGCGCCTGCTTTAATCTGCCCGCAGCCCAAAGCGACAGATAAGTCAGCGATAAAAGAATCGTTAGTCTCGCCGCTGCGGTGAGAGACCATAACCTTCCACTGATTATAAAAAGCCAACTTGGCCGCATCCAAAGCTTCAGTTAGTGTACCTATCTGATTTACTTTCAACAATAGACAATTGCAACTATCATTCTCAATCGCCTTCTTGATCCGGTTAACATTTGTCACCGTTAAATCATCGCCCACGACCTGGATTTTACTCAAAGCCTTTAACTTAGCGAAACTAGCAAAATCTTCCTGAGAAAAAGGATCTTCGATGGAAATTATCGGATAATTTTTGATTAAAGAAAAATAAAATTTCAATAAACTTTTAGAATTCATTCTTCTACCATCAACCAAATACTTACCTTTAACAAAAAATTCACTAGCAGCAGCATCAAGTGCAATCTTTACCTTATAACCGCTTTTTTTGATACAGTAAACAAGGACATCTAATGCTTGAATTATCTTATTCAACTTAACTGGAGCAAACCCGCCTTCGTCACCGATATTGCTAGCCCCTTTTCCAAATCGTTTGTGTAAGACTAATCCTAACAGATGATAGATCTCACTAGCTGCCTGAATATTTTTCTTAACAGAACTATATTGCGGCACAATCATGAATTCCTGAAAACTTAACTTATTATCAGCATGTTTGCCACCATTGATTATATTGAAATAAGGTTTAGGTAATTTATATTTTGTTTTAGATAATGAACTTAAATAAACATAAAGTTCCTTCTTTTTAATCCTAGCAGCTAAACGCGCACAAGCTAAAGATACAGCTAAGATAGAATTGGCACCAAATCTGCTTTTATTCTTTGTTCCATCTGCATTGATCATCAATAAATCAATTGTTCTTTGTTTGCAAACATCTATTCCTTTCAATAAGGGGAAAATCTTTTTTTCTATAACTTTAATTGCCTTTTTTACTCCTAAACCTGAAAAATCCTTGCCACCATCACGCAATTCAACAGCTTCATGCACGCCCTTGGAAGCGCCGGAGGGTACAGAAGCGGAAGCGAAACTTTTCCCGGAGTAAACAGTAGCTTCAATCGTAGGGTTGCCTCTGCTGTCTAAAATCTGACGGGCAGTTATCTTGGTTATCTTATGCATACAGCTAAAAAAGACAGTTGGCTTATTATATCTTTGTAATTACTTCGTAAAGAAAAATCATAAAAATAGTCAAAACTTAACCATTCCACAACAGATTAATTTATTAATAAGTTTTAAATACATTTTTTTAAAAGGAGGCGATATAGATGTATTTAGATGAATTAGGTCCACCACAGATCCGTTGTGAGCAAGGGGCTCTCTATGTTCTTACTGGTGGCATGAAAGCCGATAAGACCAAACATTTTGCCGGATATTTTGATAGGTTATCTCATACCGACATAAGATGGCAAGTCTTTAAACCAAAATCAGATTATAGACCCGAATTGCATGAAAAATTTGGTGGTATTCCTAAGAATTATATTGTCTCCCGCACTGGGTTGGCTATTCCTGCAACGTTGATCGATGATAAGGGTTCACTCGATGACTTACAGGAATTATTGGACCCTAACGCCGAAGTTTACGGTTTTGAAGAAAGCCATTTATATTTAGAGCCAAAAAAGTTAGAAGGAATAATCTTAGAGCAATTTTATGAGAAGAATAAAGCAGTTGTAATAAGCAGTCTTGATAGAGATTTTAGGGGAGTTGATTTCAAAATAACTTCTAATTTGATGGTTCACGCAACCAAGATAGATAAATTATATGGCTGGTGCGATATAGGTTCATGTAACGAAGCGGGAATGCTATCGCAACGTATTGTTGACGGAAAACCAGCTCATTATAATGATGATGTAATCTTAGTAGGCGCATCCGAGGCTTATGAAGTACGTTGTATCCGTCATCATGAAGTTCCGGGAAAGCCCTCCTATAATTCAAGATAACATAAATAATCCAATAGTTATTTTATACTAGCACTAAAGCTATAAAGAAAAAAATAAGAAAAAGAAATATGTTCTTAAAAAGTATTTCCTTAAAAAACATCCGTTCTTACATTGACCAGACCATCACTTTTGATGAAGGTTCAACTTTACTGGCGGGAGATATCGGTTCAGGCAAATCGACCATCCTCTTAGCCATTGAATTTGCCTTATTCGGCACTTCTAGGCCGGACTTACCAGCAGAAACCTTGTTAAGGAAAGGGACGACTAATGCATACGTGGAATTATCTTTCAACCTGCAGAATCAACAAATTACCGTCAGAAGGAACCTCAAACGCGATAAGAATTCGATCAAACAAACTGCCGGGCATTTGATAATAAACGACACAAAGACGGAACTTACGGCAGTTGAACTTAAAGCGCAGATCCTAAATCTTCTGGCCTACCCGGGGCAGTTAGTCAACAAGAATAAAAATTACATCTTCCGTTATACAATTTATACTCCTCAGGAAGACATGAAAGCCATCCTGCAGGATAACCCTGAACTGAGGTTGGAAGTGTTAAGGAAAATCTTTGACATCGAGAAATATCAAAATATCCGCGACAATCTGCAGATCGTACTGAAAGAATTAAGAAAGACCATCGCTCAAAGGATGACTCGGTTGGAAAATTACTCGGAACAGGAAAAAAAGATGGAACAGTTCCTGCATCAAAAGATTGAGGTTAACAGGCAATTATCAGCCAAACAACTTTCACTGCGGCAATTGACTGAAAAGATAAAGACGTTACAGGGAAATTTAGAACAGATTGAAGCTGAACAAAAAATAACCCTCTCTTTAAAGAGCCGGCAGGAAAATATCACACAGCTACAAAAGCAGCTTCAATTTCAAATCGAAGAGAGTTATGCCCAGCAGCAGAATTTATTGCTGCAGATGGCCGCGCAGGAAAAATTCAGTGAGCAGGAAGAGATAAATTTAAACGAAATTCTTTCAAAATTAGAAAAAGAGAAAGAGAATTATCTGCAAAAAGAAAGTTCTTTAAATCAAAAATTAGCGCAGATTCAACAAGAAATTAAACAAACTAAACAGAATAATGAATCATTGCAAACCATAATCTCAACCTTACAGATTAAAGAGGAAAAAATAACTGATCTAACCACAAATATCACAAAAAAAAGTGAATTGAAAATTAAATCAGATGAATTAGAAAGCCTGATCAAACAGACGCAGGAAATTATTACCCGCAACCAAGTGATTATTGATGAAGCAAAAGTCATATTGGCAAATATCAGCAAGATTGATACTTGCCCGACCTGCCAACAGCAGGTAAGTGTAGAACATAAAGAGCAAGTTATCGATAAACAACAGGAAAAGATCGCTCAAGCGCAACTGACAATCAATAATTCTAAGATAAGAGAGATCAACGAAGAAAAACAACTGATCCAGGCCCAGATCGAAAAGATTATCCAGGAAGAGAAAGAATTGGCTGGTCTGACCGAGCAAGTAACTCAATTACAGCAAAAACGGCAGGAATTGACCAAAGGAGAGGAACAACTTCTCTTACTCGTACAGGAAAATAATCAATTGATGCAGGAACTGCAAAAGCTTAATACTTCTGATCAATTAAAAAAAATAAATGATGAACTTAACCGCTTAAGGGAACGTCTCTTAGAATTTAAACAGGCTAAAAGCAGAGCCGAGAGATTAAAGACTCTGGAAGATGTTTTAGAAAGATATTCCCAGCAGGTAGAATCTTTACAATCGGAAACGAAACAAATCAATGAAAAATTACAGGGAAGAGAAGATTTAGCCGAAACGATAAATCTGACCAAGGACCAATTGACAAATCTAAGAGAGCAAGAAAAACAAGAATTGATGCTGATAACTTCATTAACCAGCCAGATAAAACATCTGCAAAACCAAATTCAGGAGATAAATTTAGTCCTTGAAAAATTAAATCAGCAGAAAACTAAACTGCAGCAAGAACAGCAATTATCCCATTGGTTAGAGAAATTTTTCCTACCTTTAGCCTATTCCATCGAAAGAGCGATGATGCTTAACATCCACCAACTTTTCAACCAGCTTTTTCAGGAATGGTTCTCTTTACTGATCAGCGATGAGCAGATGAATGCCAGGATCGACGATAGTTTCTCACCTGTTATTGAACAGAACGGTTATGAAATCAATTTTAGCGCCTTAAGCGGCGGAGAAAGAACAAGTGCAGCTCTGGCGTATCGTTTAGCGTTAAATAAAGTTATCAACGATGTGGTGCATCAGATAAAAACTAAAGAGTTACTCATCTTAGACGAACCGACCGACGGTTTTTCAGCTGAACAATTGGATAAGGTGCGTGACGTACTGGAGAGGTTAAATCTGCAGCAGACTATTCTCGTTTCACATGAATCAAAGATCGAAAGTTTTGTCGATAATGTCATCACCATAACTAAGCAGGGGCATGAGAGTAGTGTAATATAGATATTCTAATATGTTTTTTATTCTGACCAAAGAGTTATAAAAAAATGATTATATTATCTATTGTGGGTAAAAAAAACTATGCAGACAAGCAAACCTAAGGTTGAACTGCGCTCTAAAGGGAAAAAAACACCGCTCTACAAGACGTTCTCTGAATTTAAAGAGAAAGGATCTTTTGATTCTCAAATAGGTGAGTTATATGTGGCTAGTGTCTGCACCATCCCGGAAGGTTTTTACGTAAGTCGGCTGCAAAACTTCTCTTCTCCATTGTTAAAAGAGCAAAAAAAACAGTTTCAAAATGAATTAAGAGCGGAACTATACGAGCGACTTTTTACGAATGAAGGCAATCTTGAACAGGAGATTGAAACTGGCCTGCAGGGGTTTAAGATAGTTGAACAAACCATTGAAGGTGAAATTAAAAGATGTTTAAGTTCAGGCGTCTCTTACGATTCTATCGGCGAAGCTGTGATTGCCGCTGCAGAGAAGTATGCTTTGAAAACGGCAAAAAAAGGATGGCAGGGGGATAAAGTTAGTGAATACAATCACCTTTTAGTGTATCTGTCAAGACTTTAATCTAACACAGCTTTAAGTGAAGCGATTGCCACTTCTAATTGTTTATCACTGGGTTCTTTAGTGGTTATCTTCTGCAGCCATAAACCTGGGGCCAGCAAGATTTTTACTAATAAACTTTTCCTGAATTTATCACTTAATTTTATCACTTCATAACCAATGCCGGCGATTACCGGTAAAAGAGCGATCCTGCCAAATAATTTCACGTACCAAGGGCCGGAGATTAAAGTAAATACGCCAATCGAAATCAACAGGACGATAAATAAGAAAGTAGTCCCGCAACGGGGATGGAACCTAGAGAACTTACGCACATTGTCAACAGTTAGTTCTTTCTTTTCTTCATAGCAATAGATAGTCTTATGTTCCGCCCCATGATATCTAAATAAAACTTTTACATCTTTTACGAATGAGATGGCGATCAGATAAGCTAAAAATAAACCTACCCTAAATAATCCGTCCAATAGATCAAAAAGCAGACCTTCCGAATGGATGAAACGGGCCGAAAAGAAAGGTACGACAACAAAAATCAAAACTGAAAACATTAAAGAGAGAACGATTGTGCCGATTATCTCTTTTTTAGTCATCTTCTCTTCTTCACCTAAATTTTGGTTACCGCTCCAGATCAGGGCCCGCACTCCATCATAGAGTGTATAGGCTAAACCGACAATTCCACGTATGAAAATAAAATTAAAATATTTAGGGAAGAAAGTGCTTTTATCTTTCATGAGTTTTATCTTTCCGTCAGGTAATCTTACTGCAACGGCGTATCTTTTCTTGTTACGCATCATAACTCCTTCGATTACCGCCTGCCCGCCAATGTTCATTTTATTGTTAATCTTCAGCTTTTTATTTAAACTTAACCTTTAACAAGTTACTAAAAATAACCACCCAAACCGGTCTGCTTACCTTCACCTAACAATTCATCTTCAGAAATAGCAAACACTTCAAAGATGCTTGAAACTGCCGGTATCAATTGATTATTTAGATAATAATCAACGTCATATTCCTTAGCCTCGCGGGGGATCTGAGCCCGTTCACCAATCGATCCCTGTCCTTTAGCAATTATATACTCAATAACTGTACCGGGAGAAATATTTATTCCTTTATTCGCCAGTAACCGGGCAACTTTTACATGCGGTCCCGCCGAAGTATAGGCTGATAAATCCCTGGTAATCTGGGTGCGTAAAATTAATTTATCTCGAGGAATCCTTCTCTCCTTTAACCTTATAATCATTTCACGTACATATTGCAAAGCTTCCTCTTTCTGATCATGTAAAACCAACCTGATAACTTCTCTTTGCACT
>NZBO01000066.1 GCA_002686315.1 archaeon
CACACATGTTGGCCACCTTCTTTGTAACAATAAAACGCTCCTGCCTTTTCATGATTCACGGTAAGACTGTCCGAACTTAACCGAGCCGGAAGTTGGGCCGCATACGTTTCATTACATACATGCCACTGCGCACCATCTGAGACGACATCGAATGGATCAGACTGTGGTATAGTCAATATGTTAAACGGATTTGGAATTGCTGTCGCGTCAAGCCATTTAAATCGAAGACTTCCAGTATCAACTGAATCTTTGGGAAGTGTCGATTTTGCTAAACAGATAAATTCTTTACCTTCGTTATTTTGCCTAATCTTCCCAACGTCATCAGCATCATTCCCACAACATCCTAATCCTTCCTCGTGATCAAAACCATTTCCTTCACATGAATCCCTACTAATTTCACAATCACCTGTTTCTGTACATGTAAGTTCTTCTGGTTCCCATGTAAAGGTGCCAAGATCATTTTTTTCACAGAACCACGCATTGGGGGGATCCAAAGACCCATCTGGAGAAGTTTCTCTTTCAGCAATACACTGACCTTCGCTACATATTTGTCCATCTTCACAATCCTGTTGTTCGCTACACCTCTTTCCTACTTCGGCCTCTGGTTCTTTTGATTTGGGAATAAATTTACCTATATGTTCTTCATTACACACAAACCAAAGTGCTTGATCACCGTTTCGCTCACAGATATACGCGCGTGGCGCTGCCTTCGCTCGCTCTGCATCAGTATCTGCGCGAAACCGTTCATCATTTTCATAACGCATAAAGGGAGAAACACCAGAAATTTGAATGCTATCAAGCATACAACTTACATCAGAACGATCAGGATTAAACACATCACTTCCATCATCATCTCCTGGAAACGAACCATACAAAAAAGCGTTTTCATATGGTAAATTTCGTAAGTCATTCGCTTTCCTTGCTTCTTCTTCTGGATACCATCTCTCCCAGGCCGTTGCGACATTCGAAGCTTCTATCTTACTTACCTCACCCGCGGGAACAAGAATCCCTGAACAATCCGAACTAATTGTATCATCTTCTTGAACAAAAAGAAGACAGTTATTCTCGTTTTTTCGAAGTAGATTATAATCCCAGCCACAGAACAATCCATCGGTGAAGTCGGTCTCAGAATACCTTGTCCGATGCTGGTTTTGCTCACTATTTTTTCTTTTAGTAAAAAAACCATCTTCCCATCCTGCAAATGAAAGAACTTTTTTACCACCCTCGTCAAATATGGAGAGAGGACCAAAATATCTCGCAACGTCAGGCTCGCCACATTTATCTGCCCCTCCTTGGCCAGCCGTATCATCTTCATCAGCAATTCCTAAGGCTTTCGCCCATGGCACATCATGAATTTTATTTTGATTCAGATGGTCATTATCAAACATAGAAGGATCAGGTCTCCATGATTTGTAATAGGGCTCATCACGGTCATTCCTATCCTCTTCATGAAAATCACCCACAACAACTATACTACAGACTACTAATAGCATCAGAACTACTACAACACCTCTTTTTAGGTTCATTTCTAACATAAAAACAATCTATTCACCTATATAAATGTAGCGACGACTACTTTGTCAAAAAACGAACTTTAAATTTAGTAAAATAGTGACTGAAGTTCCAACATAGCAAAGTAATCATCCAAAAATAATTTCTTTAGTTATGTCGACCATGTCTTGACAAGTTTTCTTTAATTCGTTGAGTTTAGCTTCATCTTTAACAGAAACTTGTACTCCATAAGTGTAATCTTCCCTTAAATCTATGACACTATTCTCACTGATTTTTTCATATTCCAATAATTCAATAAATTTTTCATCAAGATTAATTTTGTTTTGCTCTTTAAGATGTCTCATTAAAGAAATAGTACAGGTTTGATTTCTGGATTCATACCCAAATTTAGATGCAATAGCTAAGAAGCAATGATAAATGCAATAAAAACCAGCTGACATTGACCAATCAGAAAATCCAATACTTTTGAATTTTGTAATTCCGCTAAGATTATGTTCCGCTTTGGCAAGATGTTTCTTTGCTTCGTCAAGATCAGGATTGTCTTTTAATAAGCCTCTATGTTTTAATCTTTTGCCTAGCTTTTTGCATTCTTCAACTTCTTTATTGGCTTTTTTCAAACACCAATCAACGTGTTTAGAAGCTTGTGACATCTTAATTTTGGACACCGGAAACGTTATTTACAATTTTCCCATGTTTTTTAATATCCTCACATATTTATCTTGACCACAAAGAATGATGGCATTTTTTACTATATCAACTATTGCTTTATCCTTCTTTTTAATATTTTCTACTAAATCTTGGCTAGTTAATTTAATTGAATGGATCTTTTTTGGTAATATCTTTTCTTTTTCTTTAAGAATGTTATTTATTTCTTTAATATCTTTCTTCTCAATTACAACCATAATATCAATGTCTTTAGCTTGAGCATAGTTTTTGATAGCTGAACCGTACATCATTACTATTCTATTTTTCTTAAAAAGTTCTTTAAATTCTTCTTTCCATCTTTTGAAATTGTTGGCTTCATCAGCAAGGAGAAAGGCGATAAGTTGTTTCACATAATTATCCTCTAAATTAAGCTTGTAAACAACGGATTTTCCAATTTTCTTATTTATAACTAAATTTTCTATTTTTAGTCTTTTGAAAATTTTTTGTGCACCAACATGACTAATTTTAAGAATTTTACTTATTGAATTAGCATTGTAATAACTAGTAAAATCTTTGAATAAGATCAATAAAGTTTCTCTTTCTTTTTGAGTTAAAGACAACATAGTAATGCCAAGTTACTATGTGGAAACTTTTGGTTACTATATAAAACTTTCGTTGAATTTTTTATCCGCGAGCTAGTCCTGAATTCTCTCATGACCAACTTCAGCAAGCCATGATTTAAGCGGTTCTAGCTTCTTGGACGGAACAGACCGGATAATTCTGAGCACTGACTTCGTGTTAGCGCAATCTGTTTCTCATAATTTACTGTGGGAAAAAACTTATTTCCCGCCTAAAACACGCCAAAAAGAGGTCAAATCATGCGTTGAGCGCAATTCTTTTGCAGAACCAAATGTAGAAAACACTGTCTTAACATCATATTTCCTCGCTAACCGAATATTCATCATCATGCGTCCAAGTAACCGAGCCCTATTTGTAGAATGTAAAATATCAGAAAACGAAAATGCCAATACAATCCCTTTCTCTTTCATAATTCTCAAACTAACTTGATCCACACCACCTCGTAAATAATGCACGGAATCTTTAGGATTAATCTGTTCCACACCAAGAATCATCTCAATTTTGGTTTTCTCAATTGCGAAACGTAATATTTTTTCATCAGACGGCTTAAAAATGATCTTCTTTCCTTTATGTTTCTTGATATCCTTCAATAAATCTTTGACATTTTTAGAAGTTAGAATCACAAACTCATTATCAAAATACACACTAGTAAAACCTAACTCACTACTTTTTGAAACAAGTTTCTCTGTTCTACTTGTAATCATATAATTATCCATAAAGAGCTAAAAACAAGTCAGTTATATATATTTTTTCGATGTCCTAATTCAATTACGAAAATAACCAACTCATTGTCACGCACATCAACAATAATACGATAATCACCTACGCGTAACCGAAAATATGAATTTCCAACTAATTTCTTTAATCTTGCGTATGGCCTCACACGTATTCTCTCTAACGTTTTCACTATTCTATCTTGATCTTTCTTAGATATTTTAGAAAGCTGTTTTTTTGCAACACCCGATAATACAACGGAGTACATCTATAACCCCAATTCTTTCTTAACATCTTCAAGAGAATGAACGCGCCCTTCACGAATATCTTTTTCTGCTTGAAGAATATTTCTCTTAGTTTGGTCAGAAAGTTCTTTTGTGTCTTCAATTAAATCCCAAATTATTTCTTCATACGTTTCTTTCTCATACATTTTACGCTTTCGAAGTTCTTCCATCAAATCGTGACTCACTTGTATTGTTGTTGCCATAGTCCACCATAGAACCCTATAGTATTTAAATTTTACCCACAATTCTTATAAAAAACCGCACAAAATAAGTATATACGAACCGTTACCTCGGTAGGAGAGAATGGGGAGGCCACAATGAACATACAAGTAACAAGAGAAAAAGAACAAACCACAGACACTATTTCCTTTAACAAGGAGACAGTCAACGACCTTCTCACTCAATTGAACATTAACCCCGAAACCGTCTTGGTAACGCGAAATGGGACCGTTCTCACAAGCTCCCACACAGTACAAGACAATGACCAGATAGAAATTTTAAGTGTCATTTCGGGGGGCTAAGATGCAATGTCATAAATGTAATCAGGATGCAGTCATCGAACTCCAGCACGGCGCGTTATGTAAAAACCATTTCATTACCTATTTTGAAGAGAAAGTCTTCAAGACCATTAACAAATTTCAATTAATACAAAGATCAGACAAAATCTGTGTGGCAACATCTGGCGGGAAAGATTCACTTACCGTTCTCTATTTAGTCAAAAAGTATTGCAAACGCCATCATATTCCGACAGATGGCATTTTCGCGTTAGCAGTTGATGAAGGTATCAAAGATTACCGAGAACAAACATTAACAGACCTCCAACAGTTCTGTGATGATCATGACGTTCCGTTGCATGTTGTGTCAAATAAGGAAGAATTTGGCGCGACGTTGGATAAAGCCTACCCGATTATTAACAAAGGCACGAAGAAGAAACCGTGTAACGTCTGCGGTGTGTGGAGACGGTATTCGTTAAACAAATACGCACGGAAGTTTGGTGCAACGAAAGTAGTGACGGGGCATAACTTAGATGATGAAGCGCAAGTTATCCTTATGAACATTTTCAAGGCAAACACTAAGTTAGCAGGACGAATAGGGCCTATCTCTGGTGTGAAAGAACATGACTATTTCGTGCAACGTGTCAAACCACTCTACATGTGTTCTGATAAAGAAGTGCGGTTATACACACTATTGAAAGGTTTTACAGTACAATTTACGGAATGTCCGTATTCTGTTGAAGGATATCGACACGAAATTCAAGATATGTTGAACAAGTTCGAGCATAAGTATAAAGGAACCAAACATGCAATCATTACCTCATTCTTAGATTTATTACCGTTATTAAAAGAACGAGATCTGCAACAGAATGAGAGCGTGAAAGCCTGTACGCAATGTGGCGAGGCGGCCAATAAAGATGTGTGTAATGCCTGTACGATGAGAGGAATGCTATGAGATACCACCGGCAAGAATTGGTTCTTGGACAAGAAGCGCAAAAGAAGCTTGAAGCAAGTTGTGTGGTGATTATTGGTGTTGGTGCACTTGGGACAGTTGCGAGTGAATTATTGTGTCGAGCAGGCGTGAATCTTGTATTGATAGACAGAGATGTTGTGGAAGACACCAATTTACAACGGCAAACGTTATTTTATGAAGAAGATGTAGGGAAAAGTAAAGCAGTTATTGCGAAAGAAAGATTGAGCAAAATTAATTCTTCAATAAATATAGAAACACATGCAATTCATGTGAACAAAGATAATATTAATGTACTTGAGAAAGCAGACCTTATTATTGATTGTACCGACAATTTATCTACACGGTTTTTACTTAATGACTATTGTAGGAAGAATAACAAAATATGGATCTATGGTGCTGCAATTAGAACTAGTGGCTATGTCATGCCAATATTTCCAGATGGACCGTGTTTACAGTGTTTTATAGAGGAAGCATCCTTAGATACCTGTGATACTGTAGGTGTGTTAAATGCAATTACTACGTCAATAGGTGCGTTGCAGGTTTCGGTTGGAATGAAAGTTCTTTTAAGGAAATATGAAGCTCGAAATGATCTTTACTATTATGATATATGGAACCCTACCTTAAAGAAATTAAAGGTTACGAAAAAAGAAAATTGCCCTACGTGTAATGGTAACTATGAATACCTAACAAAAGATGATTCGATGATTCCAATCAAATTTTGTGGGAAAGGGAAATATCAAATTCAAGGGAAAAAGAAAGAGTTTGGAGAAATGAAAGCAAAATGGTCTTCATTGGGAGAGGTTATTGATGATGGTGAAACGCTACGCTTCAAGAATATGTTATTATTCAAAGATGGACGTGTTCTCATAACGGCAGACACGGAAGAAGACGCGAGAAGTATGTATAGTAAATATGTTGGGGATTAACGACTATCTACGCCAAGATTAAGCCAGATGTTGTACACATCATCAGTATCACGTAACATTCTATGATATGTCGTTTCGAATAACCGTGCTTTTGGTTCATGCTGCGTATGATAATTGGTTTCAAGTTCTATAAACACTGGACCTTGGTACAGACGTATATTACTTGAAACACCAAATTCCCACCCATGGTTTGTGGATGCAGTCGAGCCAGTAACATCAAGCCCAAATCTTCCAAATCTCATCCCTGTTAAGGAGAGTTCAAGACCTTCAATATCAAAATTACTTCTCCCTTCCAGATTAAGATCTGTCAAATACCCAGCAGTTGCAATACCTAATGACGTTCTAGCATAAATTTCTGTCCAAAGAATGGGGCCTTCCGGGTGAAGAAATTGCCGAAAATGAGGTGGGGTGATTTCCATACCAGTAAAAGATAAGGGCACATAGACATCATTACCACTTTCAACATATTTGTATGTTGTGAAGAGTGTATTCCAGAATTCTGCAGATGCCAAAAGTGCAACAACATCGGTACCTGCAATTAATTCAGCATGATACGCACGTCTTTTTGTTAAATCAATAGAACCATCTTCACGTGTTGCAAGAGTAGCGTTAAGCAAACGAGTGTAAAGAGGTATATCGCGACGTGTGCTACGAAATGTAACGGCGCCAAGACACTTCCCTTCCGCCAGATCATCTTTATTGCAATCGCGATAATCGTCCAACTCAAATTTAGAAGGGTTATCAAATTTCAACAAAGATAATAAATTATGAACTGGATTATGAAGATATGCTATAAGAAGAAATATTGCATCTTGATGATTAGCGTCTCCTTCTAAATTAGATTCAAGAAGATTACGTTGCAACGACGCAGTTGCATTATGTCCTGCAGAAGTCATTTGTATTTGGTAAGAACTAAATGAACGAGCAGAATCTAACCCAGCTCCGTAAGGGAAGGACCCTTTAGATTCAATACAAAGAAGGTTAATAGCAAGTTCCTCACTATACATATACATCCCATGTGCTGCTTCATGTGTTCCAGTACATACAAGTTGAAACGACGCAAATGTGTTAAGTGTAATATCAAGCAATCTTCCTTGAAGAGAAGTAGGGTTAATATCCTGTGTAAGATACACGATACCTTCATGAATAGCTTCCACTTTATTAAGAATAGGGCTGATTGTACTGGGAATGTCTGAATCTGTTGAAGTAATATTAAGACGTGCCTGTCTCGCGTGTACTGGTGATGCTAAGGCCATTGCTGCAAGAAGTGCACATAATGTTTTTGTCATAATAAATTCAAAAAGAGTCTGTTTAATAAAAGTTCTTATTACAAAGTAGTATATCTTTCCAACTCTCTCTTGATCCTTTCATCACTATACGCAATTAATGGTCTAAACACTGTCCCTTCTTCATCATATTCAGACAAAGTTTCAAACGTTTGGCCTGAGACAAGTAGGTTTCCTTCTTCCTTTTCTTTCTTGACTAGCTGTCCCGGACTATACTTCTCTAATACTGAAATATCAACATCATTTTTCATAACTGGAATTACAGTACAACCACGTTTCATAAACAGTAATCCTGCTAAGAGAGATGCCTGATTCTCAACCAAAAGTTCAACTTTCCCTTCAACACCAGTGGGTAATCCGCCAAAACAAGGTACTTTATCCGTAAAGAGATATGCCCCTTCTTGATTAATTTCAATATGTATAATAACATCAGGAGTATCAAATGAAAATGTTGCGTCTGAATGTGATTCTACATACTGACCAACCTGCACGTTCATGTCAGGTGAGGTGATTGGAAATGATTTGTCACTTCGTTTTGTCGCAATTTTAAAGCTACCAGAACCAGCCAAAAGAGCCGCTTGTTTCACAATAAGATCAATATCTTTCTCGACACGAACAGATAAAGAGTAAGATGTTAACCCGAAAACTCGCTTCAAATCTATATGGTTATCAAAATATGGCATCACGAACCGTGATCGCACATCTTGTGCTTTCTTACCCGTAATAGCATGAATATTAGAGAGTAATTTTTTCACGAAATACGGTTTATTCTTCCCTTTTAGAAAGATTTCGCCATACCGAAGTAAGATGTGTGTCCATGCCATTATAGTCATAATTACTCTGTATTTTTAAAAATGCTTCCTTGCTCATTTCGAATGCAGCATAAAAAAGAGGATTTTAGCCTTATTTTCCACCGGAAATCAAGGGGTTCTCATATATAAAGGACAGAATTTTGTATTTATAAAGGTAATATTTAAATAGGAGAGGCCATTTATAAACAAAAAAGATGTGATGGGGGTAGAATCACAATGGCAGTTAAAAAGAAAAAAGTCTATAAAGGTAAAAAAGATATTCGAATCGTCAATATTGTCGTCTCGACAGGATTAGAGAAAGATATCCCGTTAGAGAAAATGGCAGCAACATTGCCAAACACAGAATATAATCCTGAACAGTTTCCTGGTTTAGTGTTACGTATAAAAGATCCAAAAACGTCCGCATTAATATTCTCAAGTGGAAAAGTTGTCTGTACGGGTGCAAGAACGTTATCAGATGTTGATAAAAGTATTCAAAGTATCATTAAAAGTTTAAAAAAGTTAGATATTGTCGTTACCATCACGCCTGAAATTACAGTACAGAACATCGTTGCATCTGGCAGTATTGGTATGGATCTTAACTTAAACGTGCTTGGAATCCAACTTCCAAACACAGAATATGAACCTGAGCAATTTCCAGGATTAGTACATAAGTTACGTGGCACGAATGCAACATTCTTACTCTTTAGTAACGGGAAAATTGTGTGTACCGGAACAAAAACGGAAGAACAAGTTAATGATGCAACAGACACACTCATTGCGAATTTGGAGAAGTTGCTTAATAATAAGTAATTTTTACTTTTTTTTCCTACTTAATTACCACCTAAATCTTTAAATAACCAGCATTCTGCTAGAATACACCTGAGGGGGTTTCACCATGGACGTTGATGAACAAATAAAAGTATTTCGTGAATTCATTGAACAAAATTATTATCCACAACTTCTTGAAACCGTACGAAAAGGACATCAACATATCGTGCTTGATTTTGGTGAATTAATTAAATTTAACACAGATATCGGTGACGAGATTTTAGAGGAACCAGAAGAGTTACTTAAAGCGGGAGAGATCGCGATTAAAGAATTTGATTTACCACATAAAATTAAGAAATTCACAGTTAGGTTCAAAAATCTTCCCTCCTCACAGAAAGTTCTTATTAGTGAAATACGATCTAAACATTTGCAAAAGTTGGTGTGGATGGAAGGTATCGTGCGACAAAAATCCTCCGTTCGTCCGCATGTTACTGCAGCAAAGTTTGAATGTCCTTCTTGCGGAAACATCTTAAATGTCTTACAATTAGACCAGAAATATAAAGAACCAACACGATGCGGATGCGGCCGGAAAGGGAAGTTTCGTGAATTATCAAAAGAATTAGTGGATGGGCAAGGGCTTGTATTAGAAGAATCACCTGATGACTTGGATGGCTCCCAACCTAAACGTATCAACGTCTTTCTCAAAGATGATTTAGTATCTCCTATTACAGAAAGACGGACATCACCTGGAAGTAGAGTACGGTTAGGAGGGTGGTTGACAGAAATTCCCATCACACTTCGAAGTGGTGGGCAATCCACAAAATATGATTTGATCATTGAAGCAAACCATCTCGATCCACTCCAAGATGAAATTACAGATATGAAGGTCTCTGACAAAGAATTGGAACAGATCCAAGAAATCGCAAAACATGATCCGCTTCAAAAAATAGCAACCAATTTAGTTCCATCAATCTACGGACATGAAAAAATTAAGGAAGCGTTAGTGCTTCAATTGGCAGGTGGATGTAAGAAAGAAAGACCAGACGGTGTCGTTACGAGAGGGGATATGCATATGTTATTAATTGGTGATCCCGGATCAGGAAAGAGCCAATTATTGAAGCGCGTTTCCAAAATAGCGCCAAAAGCTCGCTTTGTTTCTGGAAAAGGGGCCAGTGCTGCGGGATTGACCGCATCTGTTGTAAAAGATGAATTTCTTGGTGGATGGAGTTTGGAAGCAGGAACGTTAGTTCTTGCAAATAAAGGGTTTGCGATTATTGATGAGATGGATAAAATGACGAAGGAAGATCGCTCGGCATTACATGAAGCACTTGAACAGCAGCAGGTAAGTATCGCGAAAGCAAATATTCAAGCAACGCTACGGTGTGAAACAACTGTTCTTGCTGCCGCAAACCCAAAATTTGGACGGTTCGATCCGTATGATTTAATCGCGAACCAAATAAATTTACCTCCAGCATTAATTAACAGATTCGATCTTATTTTTCCAGTGAAAGACATGCCAAACAGAGAAAACGATGAGAAGTTAGCTTCTTTCATTCTTGGTCTTCATAAAAATCCTGAGAAAGGAAAATCAGAACTTGAATCAGAATTTATGAAAAAATATTTTATGTACGTTCGACAGCGAATCACACCACAAATGACTGATGAAGCGATTGAGGAAATTAAACAATATTATATCACCATGCGAAATTCAGGCATCTCGGAGGAAGCAGGCGTGAAAAGTATTCCAATCACTGCAAGACAACTTGAAGGTCTCGTTCGACTCAGTGAAGCGAGCGCAAAATTAAGGTTAGCAAAAGAAGTGAAAAAAGAAGATGCACAAAAAGCAATAGAGCTAGTTGAATTTTGTTTAAATCAAATCGCGAAGGATTCAGAGACAGGGCAGATTGATATCGATAGGTTAGGTGGAAGCAGAATGACTGCCACGCAACGAAGTAGTATTAGTGTTGTGAAAGAAATTCTTGCAGCATTAGAGGAACAATCTGGTGAAAAAATGATACCTGCTGAAGATGTCGTGCAAGCAGCGCAAGAAAAAAAGATTACGAAAGATAAAGTAGAAGAAGCACTTGAAAAATTACGACGATCTGGTGATATTTTTGAACCAAAAAGAGGATTTGTGCAGAGGTTATAATGGAACCACAAAAATACGTGAGACATACCGCCATTAAATGTACTGTAGGAAGCATTCTAGAAGGAACATACGTCCAAGGGAGTGAGAATGAAATGAGTTACGTACTCCTTGAAGAGCAGAAAATGTATAGGGCAAACATTTTTGGTATTCTCGTTCAGAAAGAAGGCCAAGGTGCAATCACTAATATGATGATTGATGATGGGACTGGTAGAATTATAGTCCGTTCATTTGAAGAAAGTGTGATGATTAGTAGGCTTAACGTAGGTGAAATCGTCGTGGTGATAGGGAAAGTACGGACGTATAACAACGAACGATATATCTCACCCGAAATTATGAAAAAGATAGATCAAAAATGGATGAAAGTTCGACAAAAAGAAGTTGTCTTTAGAAAGCCCATGAATGAAGAGAAAAGTGAGAAAGAACTAGTTAAAGTTGCGGAAGAAAAAATTGAAAAATTAAAAGTTACAGAAGAAGTGATACCTAAAAATGAAGGTATTGTTCAGGAAGAAGAGATACACCAAGAAACAATACTTCCTGCAGAAAAAGTAGTCACGATCATACGAGAATTAGATGACGGTAGTGGTGTCTTAGTGGAAGATATCATTGAAAAATCACCATTACGTGAAACGGAAAAAGTTATTGAAAAAATGTTGGAACGCGGCGAAATATTTCAAAATCAGCCAGGAAAAGTTAAAGTCCTGTAAATCTAATGAGCAATTTCGTTGATTTGATTTCCATTACGCAAATAATACTGGTGTGATATACACTTCAATAATACCTGCAAAAAAGAGTACGCCGATACTAATTAAAATTAAATCAAGTGCATCAATTAATACTCTGTCTTCTTTCAAATTATGTTTAATTAACGCGATTGAAATGATACCACCTGCAAGTCCAGCGATAAAATACGCAGCGATTTCAAATATCCCGTGCGTCATATACCGAAAAAAACTAAAGGCTGTTGCCCCGAAATATGCTGCAATTGTGCTCAAACCAAACGAGGTGGCAGCATCAGCAACATTTGTTTTCACAACATTCCCCATCGCTGCTGCAATGACAGAGGCGTTCCATGTTAAGATAAACATCGCACCACTTCCATATAATAATGAGAATACTAAACAAAAAAATAAGACTTTTAAATTGTTCGAAAAAATACTCCCAAACAAACCAAATCGAGTGATGTCACCTGTGACGGTTGCTCGAACATTATCATTCACATTCACGATTGCTTGCTGTTGTAATGAAAACGTTGCATCAACGATATTTTGTGGGAAAAAAAGGTATGCGAGAAGTAACGCAGCAGTAATACCAAGAAACAGAAACATTAAAAAAATAAGGACTTTTGAATGTTCTTTAAGTAATTTGAGTTCTTTCGTATACTTAAGATCTAGTTCTTCTTCGTTTTTTATCGTTGTATAGAGTATTGGCATCGTGCTCATCACAACTAAAAAGACCATCAAGAGTCCTGCAACTTCTTTAAAAACAACATATGATAATATTAGTGCAATAAGTGCATAGAAAAAACCCGCTATAAACATCTGCCACGGTTGCTTTTTGACGTGGAATGGGTTAAAGAGAGATTCAAGAACCATATACTGCCCATTCTGTTAAGGTATTTAAACGTTTGTACAATTCCTGACTGACCCCTTCATTTCCGATGGAGAATAGAATGAGAAAATGAAATGGTGTTTGTGTCAAAAATGTGTAAGAAAGAGTGCCATACCTACAACAATATCGTGATTTGATAGACACTAAAGATCAGTGATATACCACCACCCCATCATTTCATGTGGAACTAGAAGTTAAATGAAATCAAGTGAAGCATAGAGTATTGTTAGATGCAATATATAATATATAATAAGGATTAGAATATCTATTATATAACTAATAGAGAGAATAAATTAGTATATAGTATTTCGAAAAAAGGGAAGTTAAATGCAATTCTCTTTTATGAAAAGAACTAAAACTCTTTTTCTTCTTTCTTCTTTTTTAACTATAAATATAATATATATAAATATTTTCAATATAGAAAATAATATATATATAATATAATTATTATAAAATAATAATAATAATAACAAAACTTTTTTGGTACAGGATACAACCTTTCTTTCTTTTCTTTTTTGATAACAACTACATACATACGACACTGTTTCTGTATTTTACTACTACAAGATTCAGCACAAACTATTTATACTTCTTCCATCGGCAATAAAGGTGTTGGAACTATACTTGATGATTACTATGAACAATCGCCATATTGTTTATATATTTACA
>NZBO01000067.1 GCA_002686315.1 archaeon
GGTGATGATGATGGATGATGATGATGGATGATGATGATGGATGATGATGATGTATGATGATGATGGATGATGATGCGATGGAGAAATATGGAAATGATAGGCCAGATTTACGAAAGGAAACGGGTGAAAAATTTGCGTTCACATGGGTGACAAATTTCCCAATGTTTGAATTCTCTGAAACGGAAAATAGGTTCCTGGCATGTCATCATCCCTTTACGTCACCTAATTTGGAAGATGTACAATTTTTACATACTGAGAAGGCGAAAGTTCGTTCAAGAGCATATGATTTAGTGTTGAATGGTAATGAGATTGGTGGCGGAAGTATTAGAATTCATGACTCAGCATTACAAGCGGACGTATTCAAATCATTAGGGTTATCTGAAGATCAGGCAAACAAGAAGTTTGGATTTTTACTTGATGCACTCAAGTTCGCACCGCCACATGGTGGGTTAGCGTTTGGTCTCGATCGATGGGCGATGATTATGGCAGGGAAAGATTCAATCCGAGATGTTATTGCCTTCCCGAAGAATAAGGAAGCTCGTGATTTAATGATGGATGCACCGTCAGGTGTTTCTGGCGAGCAACTTGGTGATGTTGGGATAAAAATAAAATAAAAATTAAATGCACGTTACTTGAAATGAATACTCTTTCCATTCGTTTCCTTCTTTGTATTCAAATTTACCGTCCATGATCCCAGGGTAGCTTTCAAGGATGATGTAATCAAGATTGTGAATCGCAGGACTGTTTAATGCTGATTTCACTTCTCGACATGAATGGGTTGTTCCCCAGTCAGGAAATAATTCTTCAAACGTTTCCACAACGTCTTTCCCTGAGAAGAGGAACACATCATCGATCCACTGTCTGTCGTAGATTACTGGCCAAATGTCCAGCGTAGTAACTCCATTTCCCCTTGGGCATGGTTCTAAAATCCCATCTTTCCAATCGTCACATGAGTAGCGCACATCATCTTTGAATTGTTTTCGAAACAAACTACTTTCTGGTTCAGGATTTTGATCTGCTATTTTTGGTTCTGGATTTTCGTTCTCATACCAATCACAGTCTTGCGCTCCTCTAGGACATTCTTCTTCTGGGTCATATGGCTCAACTGGATCTTCATCCCATATGATTGGTTCTTCCACTACCTCACTACACCCTACAACTAACACGCTCATAACCACCAGTAATGTTAGTATGTATTTCATTTTATATTCACCAAATAGCTGAAAAGAAGGGTTCTATATATAAGGCGGAGTAAGCTTCAAAATGAGTTGAAGTTATATTGGAGTATCTATATTTATTTAAATCATCTTTTGTATTCTATACCTTTAATGAATCTTAGACGAAGACGCGATTTTCAGCAGGAAGGATTATTAGCGCTCTCAAGGCAGGGTCAACCACAATTTACAGATACGTGGGTACCATATACTTCTGGTCAAATTGGGCCGTATTATATTGAAAGTACGGCGATAGAAGCTAATGGTTCTGCATATAGAAAAGCCATTAATCATATGTGTGAATTAATTGATGGAACAATTGGAATAAATGGTTTTGATGTTATTTCGGGTGGGGAAACGCGTGATTGGGACTTCTCACATCCAATTGCAGTAGTGCTTGGAAAACCGCATGCGAAATTATATAAAAATGGAAAGAGGTTAGGAGCTGATGTTAAAAATGCACGTGTGTTACATGTTGCCGATTTAAATAATCAGGGATCTTCTATGCGTAATATGTGGAAACCATATGTCGATAATGCAGGTGGAAAAATAGTTCACGCAGTATTTTATGTTGATCGATGCGAAGATGGTGTTCAGGTAATGGAAGATATCGGCATTGCATATGATAGTGCTGTGCCGTTTGATGCACATGCATGGAATTTTTTACGAAAAATGAATATTACTTCAGAACCAGTTCATACATCTTTAATGGCACGAATGGAAGATAAAACAGCGTGGGCGCATAACGCACTACGAACACATATTGAACCACTTGAAGCAATGTTACAAAGTGATGATCCTACAAAGGTTGCAAAGGGAGAGAAAATATTAACACATGGATATCCTGAATTGAAAGATGAATTACTTGCGTTAATGAAAGAAAGAGGATATGAACATAGGTTTGGAGGGGAACAATGACAATACAATTAACAGAAGCAGAAGAGAGAGCACGACAACGGGTGTGTCTTGCGGTAGATGTTCCAACGTTGGACGAAGCTTTAGCATTAGTGGATGATGTCCACCCATATATCGGGTTTGCAAAAATAGGAAAACAACTTCATACTGCTGCAGGTATTGAAGGACGAAATGTTATTGGTGAAATTCGTGCTGCGATGGGGCAAGAAGAACCTTCCATTTTCTTAGATTTAAAATTACATGACACACCAAATACTGTCTACCAAGCAGCGAAAGCGGCTGCAGTTCCCGGTGTCTACATGATGGATGTCCATATCGCGGGAGGCGAGGAAATGTGTAAGGCGGCGCTTCGTGGTGTGGAAGATGGTGCACGTGGGTATGGTATTCCAACTCCTAAAGTAATTGGTGTAACTGTATTAACCTCTTTAGATAGTAAAGATTTGTGGAGACAAAACATCTCTTTTTTGTATGATGAGCAAGTTGCAACAATGGCGGAATTAGCACAACGATGGGGGCTTGATGGTATTGTGTGTCCTGCCAATAAAGCCGGTGCAATGGAAAGAGAATTTGGGTCCTGGTTGTATACAACACCTGGTGTGAAATTTGATGGGAATGAAGGAACTGGCCAGAAACAATTGTATACTCCTGCTCTTGCAGTCCAAGATTGTGCAAGTTCAATCCTTGTTGTTGGAAGTGCAATCACGAAAGCAAAAGATAAACCAGGAACAGGCTATAGAATTTTACAATCAATGGCACCGCATGTCTAGTTTCTAATATCTATTTTTTTCTATCTATTGTATTTAAAAGGAGAAAGATAATACCTTTATTGTGGGGATTGCAAGAAAATTAGCAAAATTAGACCATCTTGTTCGTGGTCCTATTGCACAACATTTTCCTCCTCAACTAACAACGAGATTATATTCTGCAACACGATCTACTTTTTTAGAACAATTGGCGAAAGAACGTCCGGATGTAGATCCTCCCTTACATCCTGTTCAAATGCGAAATCTTTATTTTCGCAATGATTTAGGGAACGCGGCCGGGTTTGATAAAGATGGCAAAATGCTTCCATTTTCCTATTCTGTTGGTGCAGGCTTTGCTGTTGTGGGAACGGTGTTAATTGAACCACATACAGGAAATAAACTTGGTTCATTATCCCATAATCCTTTCGTGCCACTACCTCATTCAAGATCTGCAATAAATAGTTTAGGATTACCAAGTGCAGGTGTTGATGTTGTTGTACAAAATATTCAACACTTTCGTCACGCATATGATCCGCAAGATTTTCCGATTGGTGCAAGTGTCATGGGACATCCTAACCATGAAGGGGCGGAAAAGATAGCGGGAACAGTTGAATGTGTTAGTAAATTATTACCTCATGTGGATTTTGTTGAAATTAATGAAAGTTGTCCTAATACAGAACACAGTGATGACGGATTAACGGAGCGTATTGGACGAATTGTTGATGTTCGTAATAATCATACCCGGCGTGGGAAATATGTTCCTATATTTGTAAAATTAGGTGATTTTGGGAACGTCGACGAAACGATTAAATTCTATTCGGAAAGTGGTATCGATGGTCTAGCTGGATTAAACACACAAAAAGATTACGAAACGTTACGCAAAGATATAGATCCACGAGATAGAGACTTGTTTGATCATTACACGGAAAATCATCGAGGTGGCGTGAGTGGTGCGCCAATTAGGGGACGTGCATATCAACAAATAGCAAATGCTGCAGAGGAAATCAAACAACAAGGATCTGACTTAAAATTAATCCATATTGGCGGTATTGCAACACCTGCTGATATGAGGCAAAGTCGCAGGTTAGGTGACACTGTTGTGTTACGTGAATGGTACACAGGAATGATGGATGCAATTGCAACACAGAAATTGGAAGAAATATATGCAAGGATGGTGAGATAGATGATAATTGAAGGACATTTTGTAACACATGAAAGAGAGTTTGAAGGACAGGTTGAAGTGCTTGATGGTATCATCGCACGAGTAGGTATTGATACAGAATTAGGAACACCAGATTTTAAGTATCCTCGTACTCATCGAGTTTTCCCAGGAATGTCTGATATTCATATTCACGCACGTGAAGATGCAACAGGAAAACAATGTCACAAAGAAACGTATACAACAGCAAATGCTGCTGCTCTTAATGGTGGCGTTGTCGCAGCAGGTGCGATGCCAAATCAGCCGGAACCTGTTACTACATTAGATCGTTTAGCGTGGCATGCACAAGCCCATGCAGATCTTCCAGTTTCATTCATGAATTATGTAGGTATCGGTCCGAACACAGAACCATTAGAAGGGGACCTTGCCCATAAGTTATACACGGGACCGTCCGTTGGCGATCTATTTTTTACAAGTGAACAGGGTGTACGAGATGCATTAACACGATATGTGGGAAGAAATGTTAGTTTTCATGTTGAAGATTTTGACGTCTTAATGGAAAATGAAGGACAACCAACACATCAACTTCGTCGTCCAGTACATGCAGTAAACACTGCTCTTGCGTATGTTCTTCCGATGATTGAAGAATTTGAATTAGATGCAAAGTTATGTCACTGGTCAACTGGCGGCGAGAGTTTTGAAATGATTCAAGCTCATAGAGCAAGACAACAAGCAGCTGGTAAATCGAGAACAACTCTCGAGGTTTCCCCACTTCATCTTATCTTTGATGCCGATATGTTAAAAATAGCACCGCAAGGATGGCCATATGTGCAAATGAATCCTGCATTGCAAGGGACGGAACATAGGGTAGCGCTCGTGGAAGGACTGCGTGATGGCACGATTGATTATTTGGCAACAGATCATGCACCGCACACGTTAGAGGAGAAATTCAAAAAATTTGCTGATCTTGTTGAAGGTGGTGAAACACGTGAGCAAGCATATCTTCGATTGTTAGATTCAAATCCTGCTAAATGTAATGCACGTGCATGTCTCAATGGCACATCAGGAACGCCACAACTTGACACCTATGGGTTGGTTGCTGCATGGTTGATTACAGATCAAGGGTTCACGCCGGAACGTGTTGCGGAAGTGACTTCTTATAATCCTGGCAAATTTATGAGTCGGTTTAGCGATGCAAAACTAGGAGATATTGCAGTAGGATATGACGGATCATTCACTGTTTTAGATATGGGGGCTTCAACAGTTGTGTCGCGAGAGAATCTTAAAACAAAAGTAGGATGGTCACCATTTGAAGGCATGACCTTTCCTGGTAAGGTTGCACAAACGTTTGTGAAAGGTGTGCCATACAAATAGAAATCCTTATAAATTCTTTATTTTTCTTCTTTTACTATGATAACAACATATTTGCTACTAAGCGTTCCATACGCACCAACTGACTTGCCTGAAGAGCCAAAATTAGATGTTGCGCCCTTTGCTGCAATTATACCACAAGAAGAACGATACGATTTTAGGCCAGTTCGTGATAACTCATATGTTCCACCTACAGTGGAGTCTGATTCTGTTCAGAAGGGAAGTACGGTGACATACCATGGTCCACAACGAATTGATACAGGAATTCAACGTTTAGTGTCACAACAACCTTCAATGCGGCCGCAACGAAGTCATCGTTTACCCCCTCCAAAAAAGACACATAGATAATAACTTCAACTCAATTTGAACTCTTGACGAGGTTTATATACCTCCTTTTCTTTTCTCATTATGGTGATTAACAATGGGAATACAAACTCAATTTACAAAATTAAAAGAGAACTGGTTACTTGTATTACTTGTAGTAGTCTTACTTGCAGTTCCTTCGTTTATGGGCGGATCTACGAATGTTGCAAAATCGTTTGGCGGTTATGCGATGGAAGAAATGGCAATGGATGGATTTGCGCCGTCACGAAGTTACCAAGCAGATTTTGCACCTCAAATAGAAGAGAGAAAAATAACAACAACATCATCATTACAAACGGAAGTTGATAAAGGAGATTTCAAAAATACAGAAATCAAACTAAAAGCAATCGTGAAAGCAACTGATTCAATTATTTTAAATGAGAACGTGAATACGTATGATGATGTACGATCTGGTTCGTACTCAATTAAAGTTGAATCGTCTAAATATGATGCAATCGTGACACAATTGAAAGAACTTGGTGACATAACATCATTTAACGAAAATAAACATGACATAACGGGTTCGTACACAAACAATCAAGTTGAGTTAGAAGTGGAACGGAAGAGATTAGCGCGATATCAACAAATCTATAGCGAAGCAACGGATGTAAATGATAAACTTAACATCAACGATCGTATCTTTGATCAAGAAAGACGAATCAAATACTTAGAAGATTCATTACAAAACAAAGATCAACGAGTAGATTACACAACTATCTCTGTTTCAATTAGTGAGAAACGAAGTGAGTATGCACACATTGCATTCGTGAAGTTAAGCGAATTAGTGAGAAGTGTAGTGGATAGTGTTAGTAGTGTCTTAACATTACTCTTTGTGGCATTACCATATGCAGTCATTGCATGGTTAGTATGGTTTGTGTATAGAAGAGTTAAAAAATAATTTTTTTAATTTTTTTATACTGTTTTAACGCAGTTACATCCTTTCAAACCTTTATTCAACGCCTTCACTTTAGATGCATAATGCACTTTGTTTTTAGGTTTGATGTTCTTTCCGAATGGACATGCAACGTCATGGAACTTCTTCCCAGTTTTACTGGAAACAAATTTCTTTGAAACACGCTTAGCTGCTTTTCGAACAAGTGTTGCTTTCTTCACTCTTCGAGATGTAACTCTTTTCCGTTTTTTTGTCGCTTTCAATCGCTGGATTTCAGCTACTAATTTGTCTTGGTTTTGACTTAGCATACGAACGATTCGATGCATTTTCGCAAAATCTTCCTTTACTAAATTAAAGGATGTAATTATATTATGTTCAATTTGTGTCATTATGATTCACCTACCCCTATTTTGTGAAGTGGGTTTATAAAGTTTTCCAAAATAACTACTTCAAGGTAACAAATTATAAAAAGTAGCTCTCTTTTTACCCTTTTATGAGAAAAGAACTTTTGACAGGACTGGTGGCACTTGCCCTTGTAGGAGATACATCACAGAGAGATAGTACCTGTAAAGAAAGGTCTCCTCTTGATGGAAAGATATTCCAATCAGAAGGTCCTGGTATAATTGATTGTGATCCATACTTTACCAGAATGCCATTTGTGTACGTTTCTAAACATGAGGATGGACCTGAATTTCCTGTTTCTTGTACAGTTATTGGTGGTGATGCCTTATTCATCCTTGTGAAATTTGACAGTAAATGTTATATCGATAGGGCCTCGACACATACATACACAACATATATCAGGAAGTGTGTAGAGAAAACGAAACAATGAACCTTCATCAACAAATTGCAATCCTTTCACAATCATCGCTAGATGACCGAATGAAGCAACGAATTCAAGATCTCCTCCCTTCCTATCCTGGCGAGAAACGCGATTATGATTTCTATGTTTGTGATATGGCGGCGTTATATGTGATGGGGATTTCCAACATTCGATCGGTTAATCCTATTGTTCCACGTACGCCATTTCGTCGAAGAATAATGGAAGAAAACGGGTTTCGCCAAACGACACTTCAAGATGGTGCATTCATTGTGTTTAATACGCTTTCAGGTCACTTTCTTCATGCTGCTGTCGCGCTAGACAAAGGATATGCATTTCACAAAATGGGTGTTAGTGTTCCCGAAATTACGACGATAGAACACATTCGCAGCACGTACGGTACGAAGCCACCTCATTTAGAAGAATATTGGATTCGTTAACGCGTACTTCTAAACCATTGCCAGAGAACATACAATACAATGACGGAAACACCGCCAAGAAAGAACCAAAGGGCGATATCAGGTTGTGAGACAACAACTGGCATCTCTTCCACCATTGCCTGTGCTGCCGAAGGAGCGGCATCCATCATCATTTCATTCTCCAATGCACGAACTCCTACATCTGCAGACTCCGCCATCATGGGAGCAGCTGCTATTACTTCCTCCCCTTTCTCCAATGCAACACCACTCGTTCGTTGGACGAACTTAATAACAGCACTAATACCTAACAACACTAACCCAACAGGTAGAATACCACGTAATTTCTCTTTTAACCCAGCTACTTTCTTTGGTGCAATGATGATATATTTATTCGCTAACTTGTAATGATTTATTTCCCTTCCTTTCTTTGAATAATGAAATTCTTCTACTATGACTAACCCCGCCTCTTGCAACTTCTGTAAATGATAGTGTACTGTCGAGATTGGTTTGCCAACACCTTTCGCGATATTTGCTTCCGAATCTTCTTTTTCTGTTAAATAATTGAGAATTTTCCTACTTGTATCAGATGTAATCGTTTCCGCAACTTTTTTTGTTTTGGTTTCGTTTAAGTCCACAAGGAGGAAATTATTTTTTGCCATCTTATTACGAGAATGTTGGTATTTAAGTACCTTACGATAACTTTGAATGAAGTTGAAACTTCTCTTAGACTATATCACCTGGAAAATATGTTTGTCGTACTACTAGATAGACAGCAAATAATGCCATTAACGATATCGCTTCCCATTTATTCAGCTTCTCATTTCGCCACAGGAAGTAGAATATTAACAAACCAGTCCCAATTTTAACGGGAAGGTCGTACAATACAACAACTGATGGTACGGTGTATCCTGAAATGAGCGCCCCTAAACCAAGACCCATCATGGGGTTGGTAATATTACTCCCAATAAGCACACCAGCAGATACCCCTTTTTGATGTTTGAACACTCCCACTAAAGCGGTGGTTAATTCGGGTAATGCAGATGCAACACCTAACATGATAACACCTAA
>NZBO01000068.1 GCA_002686315.1 archaeon
AAACACAATATGGTCTAAAATGATGGTGTTGCTAGTTATTGGACTCTTCATTAATCTCCCTGTCGTCTCGGCGTTACAAATTTCAAACGTCCATGTGGAAGATATTACCGAAAATAGTGCCGTTATCGCATGGGAAACTGATGAACCTGCCGATAGTTTCGTGGAATTTGGTGAAGATCCTGACAATCTCCAAAGCCGAGGTGACATCAGTCTTGTGACAGATCACAAAATTGCTGTTTCAGGGTTGGAAACGCAGACAAATTATGTTTTTAAAGTGCGAAGTGGTGCTGTAACAGATGACGCGGAAGGCGGCTTTCATAATTTTCAGACGTTAGCACCTGACGTGACGGCACCACAAGTAATCATGAATGTCCCTTCCTTTGTGCAAGGAAATAAAGTGAGTTTCAACGGCACGGTGAATGAACCTGTCACGTTACGATTATTTCGAAATGATGCGTTTGTGCTTGTGAAAGAAGTGGTTGGCAAGATGGCGCTTATTCCGTTCGAATTTAGAGATGTCGCATTAGTTGAAAACCAGCTAAATGTCTTTCGTCTTGATGCGGAAGATGCTAACGGGAACGTGGTGAGTGTATCGTCATCCACCGTCTCTGATACAAGTCGACCTCGTGTAACTTTGGAAGAGATTCCCGCTATTATTGATGAGAAATCTATTACGTTGAAAGGAACCGTTTCTGAGAACGTCTCCTTTGATATTCTTGTGAATAATCGGTCCGTTGTACAAGGTGAAGGCACCGTCATTGAGGAAGAAGTTCGATTAGAGGAAGGGAATAATGTTATCACAATTGTGTTAGTTGACGTTGCAGGATTTACAACAGAGCACGTGGTAGAAGTTGTCTCTGACACACGGGCACCTCGGTTGGATGCAGAGATTGAACGTGGAACGGAATATTATGACGCAACGGGTGGAATAAGTACATCGCGATTTACAGGTGCAGGGAAGGAAGAATTTTTGAAAAGTCGTGCGAGTTCTCCCATAAGTGGGACAACGGAACCTGGCGCAGCTGTGTATGTCTACGTCTTCCGGCCGCTCGGTACGGATCACACGCCCGATTTCACCAAAGATGCATTACACAAAACCGTGGCAGATGTGAATGGCTCGTTCCGATTTAAAGATGTACAGTTCACAGGTAGTGTCACCAGACCTCGTGCCCAAGTGTTAGGACCACGGGAAGTGCCAAGCGATTTAATTGATGTCGTGATTCCAGTGCAGCAGTTGGCAGAACAAGAACGAAATAGGTACCGTGTCTACCTAATTGCGGAAGATGCGAGTGGGAAAACAGCATCGTGGCAACGTACTATCACAATCAATTCATGCAGTGCGGGAGATTTATCATTTAACGTCGCGCCTGTTGCAAGATTACAGACACCGTTACGATTGACACCACGATTACTTGATGAAGGCAGGGAAGATATCGGTGCAGTGTTTGAACTTGATTATTTGGGGCAAGGTCTTCCTAAAGTTGATGCTTCCGGGACTGTATTCGAGAAAGGATACCGGCTTATTAACGAGCCGCGTGTTGAACCTGCATGTACCCAAGCAATGATCGACGATGAAAAGTTTGGTGTTGGGTGTAAGATTTTACCGCGGCATAACGATGTCTTGAAAGCGGCGGACGATTCGCACATTTATGTGCAATGGAAATTGAGCGGTGCCGAAAAGTTCTCCGAACGTGACGATGATTTCTGGAACGATTTTGAGAAACGGCAATTAATTTTCCCTCTTAAAGTAACGATTGACTATGAGGAACGTATCGGCGAAGATGCGAAGGGTAACGAACAATGGAGCGGCCGAAAAACCCAAACATCGTGCCAGGATTTATCGTATCTAGTAGACATCCCGCTTGAAAGTGATGAGTTATTACCTGACCTTCTTGCCAATAATGCGATCGATATCTTAAACACAACAATTGTTCATATTCAAACTGCGCGTGAGTATGTGGAAACAGCAACGTTGATTACTGCCTATTTCGCCGTAGGATCGTTTCTGGGACGTATTGTGGCGAGAGCAATTAGGGTCTCCACATCTACCATTGAAGGATATTTTGGTGAAGGGAAACGTGTTGTCGCGAAAGACGATGAACCTGTGTGTCCTGTTAACCAGCGAGGGTTATATCTGAAAAAAACGTTAGATCATTGGCAGAAATTGGCTGCGTCTTCGGAGGATTTTAAGGGTAAACTACCTACAAATGTGCAGGAAGCGTTTAAGAAAGGTGACGCTGCGATCAACAAAATCACGTTGGATGAGCAGTGTCCTAAAACGGCGAATACGTGGAAATTGGAGGCAGGTGTCGAAGTTGCATATAGGTGGACGTGGGATCGTGCGTTCTGTCGTGCCGTTCCTGCGAAATGGACAGCTGATAAAAAGGATAAAGAAATCACCAAGGTTATATTGAAACAAAGTCAATGCGCCGTTACCGGTCGAGGAATTCCGTTGTTGAAGGACGAAAATTGTCAAGATACGGTGAAACGGAATCACTATAAATTAGATGCAACAATAAATCAAGATGACGTTCAGATTTGCTGGCGACGACCAGGTAAAGGCGATAGTGATACAGTTTATTGGTTTAATCCTGGTAGTGACGTCAATAAGAATAAAGCTTATACAGATAATAAAATCTATGAGTTAACTCCTGTTGCGAGAGTACTGGGTGACATTGAGCCAACGAAGCAACCGCTACTCGTTTACCAACCTGAACCTGGTGCGAATTATATTGTTGGGAAATCAGAAACGTGTTTGCAAGTTTGTAGTGATCGACGCAAGCCAAATTATAAACCTGATACGACCTATTCCTATCCTGCAAATAGCGGAAAGAAAGCTGTGACAAGTAAAGTGACGCCTGCGAATATTGAGGGTGCGGCGAGTCCAAAACCAGACGCAGCGACCGGAAGTGGCGCAGGATGTTACAGTGAACAGGACGTAAAAGGAGAACGACGATTAGTAGATAAAGATGGTACATTATTAGGAAAACGAGATCAGAAAAAACGATATGCAGCAGGCTACACAAGTGATTGTTTCGTGGATGTCGCGCACTCGGAACCACAATTTATGCAATGTGTCTGTGAAGGAAAAGAACCCGGGAAGAAAGACGTTCCACCAACTGCTCATGAAGCAGTTGAACGAGGGTTTGATGACGGTGCAGTTGAGGAGGAAGAATGGTTCTATCACCAGGAACGAACATGGATAGAATCAAAGAAAACGAGAGGAACGTATTATTCTAAACTTCGGTATTACACGGGACGAGATCTCTCGGGAGCATTTGGTGTGGATTACCTCTTTGATTTTGGTGATAAAGATGTGGCGAAAGTTGATCCTCACGCAGGGTTCACGGAAAGTTTACAGACATTATGCATGTCTGGTATCTTGAAATATCTCACCATCGCAGAAGGAGTTTTAGTTGGGTTACAGAACTGTTTGGTGGAAGCGAAACATACCGGGTTACATGATGCGGGTGCGTGTAAAGCATGGTTCTCTCAGCAAGTGTGTGGGTTAGTGTATAAAGGCATTGCGGCCATACAGGCGAACAGTTGTGTTCCAAACACGTTTGATGATATCGGGAAGTCTGGGTTTCTTGAAGATACAGGCGCTGTCGTGGGTGCGGTAGGTGACGGTTTCGTGGAATCTATGTCGTCATCCATTGATGATGTGAAACGAGATTACGGAAATGCGCAGTTAAACAATTATTTTAACGCGGGTGCGCAAGGATTCGCGCAATCAATGTGTCTTGCAGCGTTCGGGTTTGATTTCCCACTTTTCAGCGAAGAGTTTTTACTTGACGCTGCGTACGCATTCCCGACACATTCAACAGTTTTGATTGGTCCTAATTTCAGAGAATTATCAACGTTCAATCCGGCATCGCAGCAATCCGTGCACAATTATGAAGTTGGCGTGACCATCATCCCTGGATGTCGTATCAAACGTGCAACCGCGAGTTTGAAATGTATCGGGCAAGAGGATCTTAATAATCATGGTATCGATACGACATGTAACGGGCTTGGATGTGATTGTCTTGAAGCGGACAACATCGGTCCATCAGCGGCGCAGAAAGAGTTACGGTTGAAACCACTTAATAATTTAGCGTCGGGGCAAGTTACGAGTTTACCTATTGAAACGCCGCAACGTGTGACGTCAGATTACCGGTATGATCACGTGAAAGTTGAATTGCTACTTGATCCGGCGGAAGATCCGGAGTTATGTTTCGATCCTGAAGTACGGCAGGGACATAAGGCAGTGTATTATAAACCACTTCTTGATACCTCACCACCATTCACGGCATCATGTCAGGTAGATACGTTATCTGGGAAATTTAGTTGTCCTGAACTCTCTGAATTGTTTGGGTTTGGTGGTGCGTCTATTGAAGCACCGTTCATTACGTGTTATGATTCATCAAATGATAATTATGTTGATTGTGACACGCCTAACTTATTCCTAGAAGGAAATTCAATTAGGGTTAAAGTACATTTACAGTTAGATGGGAAGGCGAAATGTTTGAAACGAACTCTCAGTCCAAATCTTCCAGGTTTGGTCGAGAATACACCACCTGTTATGATACCTGAAAATGTGCATGGACGTATCGCACGAGAAGATGAACTTGGTGTTGTACATCCGTCAATGTTTGGCGGTGGGAATGATCAAGTTGAGATCGATAAAAGTGCAAGCGCGGAAGGATGTCAAGATCCCAAAAGTTCCACACGCGGTTCGGGAACGGTGCGAAGCGGTCGAAGTTTCGTGTTCAAGTATTCGGATGCAGGAAGTGGAAATGCTATCTTGGTAGTGCAAGATGGTGTTGAAGTTAAGGATGTGGATAGATTTCAGATTGTGGTCAAAGATGGGAAAAATGTTCTTGTCCAAAATGGTGAGGAAAAGTTATCTCTCGAGACAATTAACCAAGCGCGATTTACCTTTGGTGGATTTACGGGAGTAACTGGTGTTCTTGGAAATGTTGAGTTAGGGAAACCAGGGAAAACGGAATGTACATTCAAAACGACGAGAAGAAGTTCAAGCAGTCGAGGTGCTGGTGTGAAAAGTTTCCGAGTAGTGTATGAGTTGTTAGAATTAGATGACGGCGGCAGTTGTACGCTGGCAAAACAACCAGTGAAAGCATCTTCCGGTACGGCGCGTGCGTCGGATAATGTTCGTATTCAGTTGAAGGCGTCCGCAGCGGCAGCGAAAGATAAATTATTTCAACGACTTGAGAAGAATGATTTTACAACGCTCAATAAAGAAGCAGTTGCCATCATGGATTTACGTGAAAATAATCTTGATAACGCGATTGCGACATATTACTTCACGGTTGGCTGGATTTTACGCGGTGAGAAGGAAGGGAACATTCTTAATTCTGCAACCGCTGTCCAGAATGGTGTGAAATATTTCTTTACAGGTGAGTGGGCCGGTGCAAGCAGAGCAGCGTATGGCGATGATGTTCGTGGAGAAGTCGAATTTCAGAAAATCTATGCATACATGTGTGCTATTGATGATCAATTCTGGAATAGTGGTGATGTTGAGGGAGAGTGGCTTAAACGATATTGTCCTGCTCTGTTGTCAGTGGCAAGTGCACCTCCTGGTACTGCGCCTACGGCAAGTACATCAGCTTCGTCAACAGATCCAATTTGTGGTACCACGGATCGTAGTTTGTTAAAATCGTTTTCAATGTCAGCTGCTGTTTGGGAGAAGCATGAATGTCTTCCAGAATCTCAAGGCAAGCAAGGGTCATGTCTTGGCTATAAAAAGTATGTACGTGGAGACGATATATCGAAAGCGTGTAAGGGGGCAAAATTATGTTGTTTACCAAAATGAACAAACAAGGAGGCGTCATTACGCAAATACTTGTACTTTTGATCATCGTGGTAGCGACCAGCGCTGTTGTGTTAATTTTAGTGAATACTGGTTATATTACACCAAATCCTGAGAATGAGCAAGTAGACATATTGAACACAGAATTTATTCCATTCGAGCGTGAAGGGGTTGTGGTGTTATCCAATTTCCAGTTTTGTGAATTGGTAGATAACTCGTACACCTGTCTCTTACCAACAAGACAATTTGCAATTGGGGAACAAATTCATTTCACCTTCCATGTTGAGACAAGTACCGTGCAAGACCAAGTGTATCTTGTTGAGAATTATCGAATTCGTGGACCAGATAATACTATATTACTTGATATAGAAGATGAAAACAATTTTTATGTCGAGAAAATAAGCACAAAAGATGCCGAAACAGTTATTTTTAAAGATTATTTTACCGTTACTGAAGGGCAGCTGCAAGGTCAATACACGTTAGAACTCCTTATCACTAATCCGTTGTTAAACAAAAAAACGACATTGGTGGAACGGTTTGAGGTCAAAGGATGAATGGATCTCGTATTCTTATTCTGATTGGTATTTCTTTGATCTGTGTATCATTCGTATTTGCCGTGCCAGGCATAATTTTAGGGACGCCAGGGGTAAGTGGTGGTGGTGGGACTACAGCTCGTGCGGCGAGCGATTGTATCAATTACCAAGGTCAAATAAAACACATTGATGACGCATGGTCTCGCGTTTCTCGTGCTCTTGGTGTGAAGAGTGGAGAAGTG
>NZBO01000069.1 GCA_002686315.1 archaeon
GATGCTTGATCATACAAACACGAGAACTCCTTCCGCAATGCATTATACACATCCCGAGCTGTTTCCACCAATCCTGGCTTATTCTTAACGAGAGGAAACACTGCACACGTAAAGGGCACAACCGAAGACGGCAAATGTAACACAACATTTCCCCGTTCGTGATCTTCATAATTTAAATCCAGCAACCCGTAGACATTTCGATCGACACCAAAACTTAACTCCAACACATGCGGGATGAATTTGGTTGCAGTTTCTTCATCATACACTTCCATTTTCTCTTTAGAAACTGTTTGATGCCCTTTCAAATCATGGTCCGTTCTGTAATGCAATCCACCTACTTCAACCCAGCCATGCTCTGCCATTTCTACCTCTAAATCGAAATGGAATTTGTTATAGAACGCTTTCTCGTTCTCATTTAATTGATATAATCTAAATTTGTCCGCAGACACACCTAACACATCAAGATAGAACTGCTGAATTTTCACAAGATGGTAGACATAAAATTGAGGTAACAATTGTTCAACTAATTCTGCTGCGGTTCTCTCTTTCACGTGGCCTTCATCACGATCATCACAAAGCATCACACGAAGTTTGTACTCTTTCACACTCTCAAAATCAGGATGTTTCTCAATAAGGGTCGGATTAAAAAATATTTGAAGTTCTGCTTGCGTGAATTCTCGCTGTCTCAAGGTAAGGTTTCGAGGACTAATTTCGTTCCGAAACGCACGGCCAATTAATGCTAAACCAAGCGGCAATTTTTTCCGCAACATTTCATATTGTAGTTTGAAATTAACATAGGGTGATTGTGCTGTTTCAGGACGTAGATACGCTATCTGTCCACCACCCACTCCCATATCTAACGGAAACATCATATTCATTTCTTCGATTGGTTTGAACCCAGCTTTACATTGTGGACACACCGCTCCTTCTTTCGTAATTAAGTCATTCAGTTCCCCGGTAGATAATTCCTCAACTCTCTTACCAACTACTTTTTCAACAAAATGATCAGCTCTCTCCGAAAAATCGCATTTTGAACAATACAAAACAGGATCTGCAAAGTTCTCTAAATGTCCTGACCCTTTAAACACATCTTTATGCATGATTTGCGCGGTTTCTATCTCGTGAAAATTATCGTTCAATTCTAAGAAATAATTTCGCCACACATTCTCAAAATTCTTTTTTAAACGCGTGCCTAAATGACCGTAATCATATAACCCTGCAACGCCACCATAAATTTCAGATGATTGATAGATAAACCCTTTTTTCTTCAAAAACATGGCAAGTTCTTTTGTTGTATGCATGAGGTGAGAAGATAGAAGGTATTATATTAAGTTTTAGGTTAAAATCATCCAAACATTTAAATAAAACGTCCCAAATATTGGACTTAAGGACAGAAAATGGGACTTAAGACCGAAAAAAAGGACAAACTACTCGAACAGTTTTACGAGTATCCGCAAGAAGCATTTACAATACGAAGATTGAGCAAACTGACAAAAATACCCAAATCAACTGTGCAACAACACCTTACTCTTTTAAAAAAACAAGATTTAGTTGGAAACGATAATAGAGCAACACACACACTATTGTTCAAAACAATGAAAATCACGTTTTTTATGAACAAAATCGTAGCATCGGGACTCATCGATTTCCTTATAGAAGAATTAAACCCATCACTCATAACTCTTTTCGGAAGCATACGCAAAGGAGATTCTATTAAGACAAGTGATATTGATATATTTGTTGAAACATCAATTGAAAAGGAATTGAATCTCTCAAAGTTTGAACGACACGTAAAACACTCAATAGAACTCCACATTAGAAACGATATCAATGACCTGCAACCACATCTTCTTACAAATGTTCTCAATGGAATTAAATTATATGGGAGCATCAAGCTACAATGAAAAAACTAATCACGTGGGAATTGTGTGAACGAAAGTTTATTCGAAACGTTGAACCAGACATGGCTCAAGTTGATTCTTTAGTTGAAAAAGCATTATTACGCTATAAACGAGCAAATAACACAAAGGCAGATAACGAAACAATCTCATTTATAGTAGAAGATTACTATGAAGTTATCAAAGAACTGCTTGTTGCATATTTACTAACTAAAGGAATGCGCTCACAAAACCATCAATGTTTGATTGCATTTTTATTAAAAGAACATCCAGAGTACGAACATGAAATAACACTCATTTCCCAAATGTCCTACTTTCGAAATAGATTGAATTATTATGGGGAAACTGTTCCTGCAAAATTTTACCACAAGAATAAAGATGAATTTCACAGCGTAATCAAACTTCTCCAAACATTATTTCCGTAACCACGCCACTTCATCATCACTCAACTCTAACTCTTCTGCGATTTGAGAACCACCACGATTACGAAAAATGGATTGTAAATACGGCATCTGCTCAACCGCCCTTCTAGTAGAGGTATGCGTTGCCTCTGCCAATTTTTTCGCGATTTCTTTCCGTTTCGCAAACTTCATGTTCGCTTGCCATATTCTAAGTAACCGCATTGTTTGTTTGTATTGAATAAATTCTGGATTTCGTTCATCTTTTGCACTTGAAATACCGGCAGTTAGTAAATTACTTACATACGCGAGAAATCGCCAATGTTGCCGCTTTCGAATACGACCATTAAACACATCTGCGCGAGATAACCATTCATACGCTCTCGCTAATGCCGGACCAGAATATTCTCGCGGTAAATTCGCATCAATCCATAAAAAAACATGATTCATATCAACGTCAACATCTCGTAGTGCAGGAAGTGCATTCTCAACAGACGATGATTTAAATATGAGACGAAGTGCATTCAAGATCGTATCTGTCCTCTTCCTGTCAGATAACTGCATAACTGTCTTAAATTCTACTTTTCCAAGCGCGGTACAAATATGAAGATCAAGCAACGCCGCACGCATGTCACCATCTGCTTGCCGTGCTAATGAATTGATTGCTTTCTCTTCTGCTGGCACACCTTCTTGTTCACAAATCCATTGCATACAATGCGCAATTGATCTGTATTCAAGTTTATGAAATTCGATTTTCTTCGCAATCTTCACGATTGGTTTCATCTTTTTATCAGATATATCGTTCGCAGTCAAGATGACGGGAAAAGATGATTTCTGGATCGCTTTAATCAATGCCGGGATGCATCCTCGATCTTTCACTCCCGAAATGTTATCTATTTCATCAATTAACACGATTTTAGGTGTGAAAAAAAGTGACTGCTGCCCGAGCGCTGAACCAAGAAACGATTTAATGTTATCTGCATTTCGAAGATCTGAGGAATTTAACTCAAGGACATCATACCCTAACTGTGTTGCAAGTGCGTACACCGACGACGTTTTCCCCGTGCCGATAGGACCATGAAGAATCGCTGCTCTCATGGGAAGCGTTTTGTAGTGCATGATGAAATTTTGTAATTGCGCGACTGCTTTCTGTTGGCCAAACACCTGGGATGCGTTCTGTGGAGCATATTTGAGGGTGTATAAAGTCATACGTTCATATCTGTAACGTTAATTTATAAAGATTTGGAGGCTAAAGATTTATGTACTGTAAGAACATTATGCAAAATATGAAAGAGAAACGATTCATACGACAGGACGTGCATGAACTAGAAGTGGAAGAGAACAATACCTTCAGTAAAGTTGTCATTGATGTCGCGAAGAAGACAAATCATCAAGAAAAATGGGAAAATTAAGCATCCAGTAATCTCATGTCTACCACGTGATCGTGTTCGTCGACAATTTCACCGACAATTTCCTCTAAGACGTCTTCCAAGGTGACAATTCCCGCAAATTTGTTTTTATGATTTAGAACAATGAAAAGATGCAATCGTTTCTTCTTGAACATATTTAAGACACGATCCAATTTATCATGATCATGGATGTGGAAGACTTCCTTCCGCATGATTTTTTTTACAGAGATATTTTCGGCAGGGTCGATGGAAATAAGATCTTTCGCATACAAAATACCAATGACACGTTTCGCTTTTTTATCATAGACAGGAATTCGCGAATGGCCTTTCTTTTGAAGATTGACGAGTGCACTTCGTGTTAAGCTCACATTAGAGTTCACAACGCAACAATTTCGTGCCGGCGTCATAACTTGCTTCACTCTTTTTTCAGAGAACACAAGCCCGCCACGGATGATCGCATATTCATGATCTTTCAAATCGGATTTCCCAAGCGATTTTTGTTCCTCAACAAGAAGATGAAGTTCTTTCTTTGAATAACTGTTAGGAATTTCGCCTCCAATCGTTTTATCTAACACGTAGGAGATTGGTTTGGTGATTGGGTAGAACAGGTAGAGGAAAATGTACACCAACCACGTAAATTTCGCACCAAACTTCAATGCGTGTTTCGCAAATAATGACTGCGGAATAATTTCACCAAAAAACACGATGAGTGTCGTTGCGATGATGGATGCGTAAATGCCGGTTGTGAGGGAACCTAAATGAACTGCTAAGATAGAGTTTACCGCGACATTCCCTACAAGGAGTGTTGTGAGAAGAAGGTTTCCGCGTCGTCGTAGCGGATAAATTTTTATCGCGTTCTTATTTCCGATCTTAATTTTACGACGTAAATCAGAAGGATTGAGTGACATTAAACCAAGCGTTAGACCTGAAAATAGCGCAGAGAGGACCAGAAGAAAAATTATTATAAAATAGCTGTATTGCATATCTATCAGTTTTGGTGGTAAAGTAGAAGAGGTATTTATAGTTTTTGGACTATTGTGTTCAATACGCTAAATCCTTTTAAACAATTCCTGCCTTTCTGAAACATCGGGTGATATCTCGATGAAACTTGGATTAACATTTTCTGACGTCTTACTGGTACCAAAACGGACGCCACTCAATTCGCGAACAGAAGCAGATACAACGTCTAAATGGACAAAAAACATTACACTTAAAGTACCGCTTGTAAGTTCCAACATGGTAACAGTAACCGAACATAAAATGGCGATTGCCATGGCGCGTGAAGGTGGTCTTGGCGTGATTCATCAATTTGGAAGCATTGAAGAGCAAGTTATGGAAGTTGTGAAAGTTAAGAGGAGCACAAGTTACGTTATTGAAAATCCAATCTGTGCATCACCTAACATTACCATTAATGATGCTGTACACGTTATGAACAAGGAAGGTGTCACTAGTTTATTGATTAAGGAAGGGGACGAATTGGTCGGCATATTTACCTCCCGTGATTATTTATTTCAACAAGATTGGACACGGCTCGTTAAAGATGTGATGACACCTCGATCTCGGTTAATTACTGGTTCGCATGATATCAAATTGGAAGATGCGAAGAAGATATTGCACGCGAATAGAATTGAAAAATTGCCGTTACTTAAAGAAGGAAACGTTGCAGGATTAATTACCACGAAAGATATCAAACGACTTGAGTATTGGCCAAACTCAACCAGAGATGTGAAAGGTCGTCTTAGAGTAGCAGTAGCTGTTGGCGTGAAAGATACCGTGGAGAGAGCGAAAGCGTTAGTTAATGCTGGTGCTGATTGTATCGTGATAGATATTGCGCATGCACATTCTAACCTGGTGATACAACGTGTCAAAGAATTGAAAGCAGCATTCTCTGTTGATGTGATGGTCGGGAACATCGCAACGGCGGATGCAGCACGAGATTTGATTGAGGCAGGTGCAGACGGATTGAAGATAGGCATCGGTCCTTCTCCTGTATGTACAACTCGCGTGATTGCAGGGTCGGGCGTGCCGCAACTTACCGCGATCATGGATGTAGTTGCTGTCGCTCGTGAGGCAGGTGTCCCAGTAACAGCAGATGGTGGAATGAAATGGCCAGGTGATGTTGCCAAAGCGTTAGCGGCAGGTGCCTCTTCGGCGTATTCAGGAACGTTATTTGCCGGGACGGATGAAGCGCCAGGCATGATTATTTTGAAAGATGGAAAGCGGTATAAGAAATATCATGGATCCGCATCTTATGAAAGTACACACAAACGGACCGAACATCGACATGGGAAGCCCGTCAAAGAGAGGTTAGATGTGTTTGTGGAAGGTGTTAGTACATTAGTAAATTACAAAGGTGCCGTTGGTGATGTGATCTCTGCTATCATGAAAGGTGTGCAAAGCGGTATGAGTTATTGTGGCGCAAAAACGATTCACGAAATGTGGGCAAATGCAGAATTTATGCAAATTACGTCAGCAGGGTGGACTGAAAGTGGCAGTAGAGGGATGAAAACGCAGGATTAAGAGGTAAGGAAGTGAGCGCCAATATTTCCTGAAAAAAATTACGCACTAATCATATCCCATAGAATAAAAAGGATACAAAGGAAAGAAAAGAACGCGATAAGTTTGTTCATGAAAAAGTTGGGAATGCCAATTGGAAGTAACACGGCATTTGTTGTGAGTGCGAGAATGCAGATTGTAGTGAAGATAAGAAGAAGTATTGTGAGAAGGATAAAGACTTTCCGTTTGTAATGTCGAAGCATGTGGTTTTAGGAAAGCGTGAGATAATAAATACTTCGAGTCCGTAACACATATAAAGAGTGGAAGTCCTGAGAAAAATATGAAAGTCGCGTGGTTTGAGAATGAGTATTTAAGAGGATTTCTATCACGACATGGCGTAACTCTTGACTTGGAAGTAGTGCAGTATAGGACTAGAGACGATGTTGCATTGTTACAACCTTCTCAGTATGACCTTATTGTCGTTGCAGCAAGTCTTGATTACATTGGTGGGAACAAGCCACAAGATGTCATTGAAAATGCGTTGGAGATGATTTCTCAGATTAGAGCAATGGAACCATATAAAGAAGTACCAATCATCGTGAAAGGAACGGAATTACAAAATGGTGTTGCAACAAAATTCACACAAGCTGGCGCAACTGCCCTCGTGCCTTTAGAAGATCAGTTATCAGTATTTGATCATATTCAACAACGCTACTTATAATACGTTATCCCACTCATCTTCTTTGAATCCTACTAAGAATGGGTTAACGGTGAATGGTCGTTTGATGAGATTACCGTTTTTGGATAAGAGAATGAGGGCTTCTTCATCTGTCATTGTTTGTAGTTTCTCTTTCATGTTTAACTTTCTGTAATCCTGTCCAGATGTGTTGAAGAGCCTCTTAAGTCCGTATTTGGTGTACATTGTTTTTATTTCTTCTAGCGTTGGTGGTTGTTCTCGTATTGGAATTGTTGTATATTGAATGTTTTTTTCATTGAGATACTTGAGTGCTTTCTGACACGTACCACATCCTTTGTAGATATAGAGTTTCATGGTTTTTGGAAAAGGAGTGGATATTTAAGGTTTCTCATCATTACTTTTTTAAATACTACCTAATTTCCCCTCAGAATGGAGAAAGAACGGTACAACCCACAAGAAGCTGAAACAAAATGGCAGCAGTTCTGGGAGAAGAATCAAACATACAAATTCGATCTTAACCATAAAGGCAAGATATTCTCAATAGATACGCCACCGCCAACAGTTAGTGGTGCGATGCATCTAGGACATGCGTTCTCGTACTCGCAACAAGATTTTATCGCACGGTTTAAACGTATGACAGGACATAACGTCTTTTTTCCATTTGGAACAGACGATAATGGTCTTGCAACAATCAGGTTAGTACAAAAAAATAAGAAAATTAATTTACTCCATCTTTCACGAAAAGAAGCAATTAGCACGTGTTTAGAACATCTTGAAGAGATTCGTCCTGCCTTCGTGCAAGATTGGAAAAATATCGGACATAGCGCTGATTTTAGTATTTTTTATTCTACCATTAATGATCATTCACGCAAAATTTCACAAAAATCATTTTTAGATTTGTATAAAGATGGTCGAATATATCAAAAGAAAGCGCCAATCATTTTTTGTCCATCATGTAAGACCGCGATCGCGCAAGTTGAGATGGAAGATGTCGAGAAAAAAACAACACTTAATTTTATCAAAGCGAAATTAGATGATGGGAGCTTCATGATTTATGCTACTACGAGACCAGAACTCCATCCTGGATGTGTTGGTCTCTCCATTAACGAAGAAGGAGAATATGTACGCGTGAAACGAGATGATGGCGAATTATGGATTATTAGCAAGTCTGCGGTTGAACGCATGCAAGATGAATTCCCAATGGAAGTGGTTGATTCGTTGAGTGGAAAAAAGTTAGTTGGGAAACGAGTTGTTGTTCCATATGCTGAGAATGCAGTACGGGTAAGTCACGATGAATCTGCCAATACTGAGTATGGGACAGGAGTTGTGTATTATTGTTCATATGGCGGATTAGATTGTGTTGAGTGGATGGTACGTCATCCAGATGTGGAACCAGTACATGTCATGGACGAATCAGGCACGTATACTGTTGGTCCTGCAAAAGGTGAGCGATCAGACAAAGCACGAAAAATCATCTTAGAATTATTAGAAAAAGAAGGGTCGTTAATTAAAAAACAACCAATGAAACATGCAGTGAACGTGCATGAGCGATGTCAGACAGATATTGAATACGTCGCAACAAAACAGTGGTTCATTAAATATTTAGATTTACGTGAAACGTTTTTGAAAGCTGGTGCGAAATTACATTGGTATCCAAAACATATGAAAGTTCGGTATGATAACTGGATCAAGGGATTAAAATGGGATTGGTGTGTTTCACGGCAACGGCATTTTGGCGTACCAATCCCAATATGGTATGACGAGAAAGGAGACGTTGTGTTGCCTTCTCTTGACCAATTACCCGTTGATCCACTTCAAGATTCGCCAGCAGGACATACCGGCAAGGTCACGCCAGAAAAAGATGTGCTTGATACGTGGGCAACATCATCATTAACACCGCATTTGGCAGTTGAATTATTTGAGGATGAAAAACTAAAGAAGAGACTATTCCCAATGTCGCTACGGCCACAAGCACACGACATTATTACATTCTGGTTGTTTAACACACTTGTGAAATCACAATTACATCATAACGTCAATCCGTGGCATGACGTCGTCATTTCCGGACATGCGCAAGATCCACACGGAAAGAAAATGTCGAAGAGTAAAGGAAACGTTATCGCACCACAGGATATGATTGCAAAATATGGCGCGGATGCATTACGGTTCTGGGCAGCTGGTAGTAAGTTGGGCGACGATTTACCGTTCCAAGAAAAAGATTTGAAGACAGGAATGCGATTTGCAACAAAGCTGTGGAACGCAGCGAAGTTTAGTATGCAGCATTTAGAAGGATACAAGTTGAAGAAATGTTCATTAGATGTGTTTGATAAATGGTTATTATCCAAATTGCAAAAAGTGATTCAGGAAAGTACAGACTCATTTGAAAAATATGAATACTCTAAAACGAAAGCGGAAGTTGAGAAGTTTTTTTGGCAACTGTTCTGTGATCAGTACCTTGAAATTGTGAAAGATCGGTTGTATAACCCTTCATCTAGAGGAGAGGAAGGGAAGAAGGCAGCACAGTTCGCGTTATATACAGGATTACTATCTGTTGTGAAAATGATGGCACCGATTACCCCATACATTACAGAAGAGGTGTATCAATCATATTTCTTGCAAGATGGTGCAGCTTCAGTACATGTATCGTCATGGCCAACTGTTAGTAAAGATTTGGTTGATGAAAAAGCTGAGGAAGCTGGGGATATCGGGATTGATATTATTAAAGCAGTTCGAAAATGGAAATCATTAGAAAAGATGTCGATGAAAGTTGAAATTAGTTCTTTAATTGTCATTGGACAGGACGATGTTGTGAAGTCTATAATGGATGATTTGAAAGCAGTGTTGCATGTCAAAGAGATTCTGTTTAAAGGTGAGACTGATCTTGTTACTGAGAAGTTTGGGATCAAGATTGGGATTGTGAAGTAGTTACTCTAATTTTTCACGTAATGAATGTAATCGTTTTACATAATTTTTATATGCATCATTATGTCTCCCAATTGTTAATAACCAGATTACATTGCTTTTTACATAATAAACCAGACGAATGTTGTCTGTGATTGCTTCCCGATAACAATTCGGACCTCCGCTAAGATGTTTAAATCGTAATGGATTTTGTTTTATTTTTTGTTTCTTTTTATAGAATATTCCAAGATTGTTCGTACTTATTTTGTCTAAATCCTTGAAAAAATCTGGATGTTCTTTAACAACCCATTCACTCAATCTTAACGCCTCTTTTTTGAAGGTAGGCATCTAACTCTGTTTCCGATTTCCCAATAGAAGGATCACTATTAATGTCTGCAACACGTTCTTTGACAATTTCATCTTGATTAAAAAGAGATGCCACATCTTCAACCAATATTTCTACATCAGCTAAGACTTTACTAAATTTTTCACGTGAAACGGTTACTTGAGTCATAGTAGAGTTAATAAGACCAAACTTTAAATAATTTATGGTTGAGATTGATTAATTTCGTTTTTTAGCTATTTGAAGAAGTTGCACTTTATACGTTCCACCCTTCTCAATTCATTGTAAATTAGTCTAATCGCTCCATGAAACCATATACCCACACATAAGAAGATGTCTTTAAAAAATATCTCTTTTAAAGTAGTGAATGCAAGAAATTAGCACAATCCTTTTAAAGTACGAATGTTCTTTCAAAATTGGTTTTCTTGTGTTACATTATAATGAACTATACACCACCCCAACCAAAACCAGAACGTATTTTTGAAGAACGGCGATATCTCCATGTCGCGATGTATGGAGTTGATACAGTACGTGCCACGGATCAATTCGATGGTATATGTACAGATAACCTTCGAAGTTGTAGTGCATTCATACTTTATGTTCCTCAAGCTCAATGTGTATCACTTGCACACATGCCACCAAGTGACGATATAAAGCGACTGTTACATCAACTTGAGAAAAGCAATACAGAGGAAGAGTGCTGGTATGATTTTGTAGTAGGACCATATGCACCCAAAGATAGGATTGAAGATGATGGAATGCATATTCGTCAAACATTCAAAAATGCAGTGCCAAACCCAAATCGTCAGAAACAATTACGGAGTGCTTTTGGATGGAATAGTGCCCAAACATATGTTTCCACAGAAGGCGAGATTGCCATATTACGAGAGAAATCTGTCGAGATATTTATCAAGAGTTTAGAACAAGATAGCGGAATTCTTCGAATGTTATCATAATTTCTTCTAAAAAAGCATAATCCTTATAAAGAAAAGACCAAAAGTTAACAATAGTTAACAAAATTGAAAATGAGCATAAAACTAACCCTCCATCCTCAAGAAATTGAGACGTACTACATCATACCTACCATTAGGCGA
>NZBO01000070.1 GCA_002686315.1 archaeon
ACTTAAAAAAAATGGCGTGACAAAAGCAGGCATCTTTGGCAGTTATGCACGAGGGGAAGCGAAAAAGATAAAAGTCTCCTTGATATTACTCATTTAAAAAACGTTTTAGAAGAAAACCTTGAAAAAGGAGTTGATCTTGTTGAATACCAAACAATTAAAGAGAAACTTCGAGAACAAATTTTACATGATGAGATTTCCATATTGCGAAACGTATCCAAACGTTCCATGGAAAGACATTGCAGGCATGAGAGATATTATCGCACATGCATATTTTAAAATAAACCTAGACAGGATATGGAATATTATTGAAAAAGAGTTATCACCCCTACGACATAAAGTTCAAGACATACTAGAAAAAGAGAAGAGATAGACAACAAACTTAATAAACAAACTAATCATTCTCTGATGTAATGGCAGAACCAGATTATAGTACACCTAACCCAGTATGGCGATTTATTAAAGGATTTTTGCAGTTTCTTATATTTGCGTTTATCATAATGTGGATCTTTAATATGATCTTTCTTGCGAATACGGGAGATTTTAGTATGCGTGGAACAGATTTGAATCCTGCAACAACATTTGGAAATTTGAAATATATTTTTGCGGATGTAGATCCTGCAACGGAGAAAATTACGTCCACAGATGAGTATGTCAAGAAAGTTATTGCAAGAGACGAAGCAGCAGATGCACGAGATAAAGCGAAAGAAGGAACAAAAAAAGGAGAAACAGCATCACCTGACAAAAAACCAGATAAAGCAGAAGAGACAAAAACAAAAGTAGGTTCTAAACCGGGCTCAGATGGAACGCCCGAAACTGGATTTTTTTCAGAGATTTCAGGATGGGGCATCGGTGGATTGATTGTTGCATTATTACTTATAATTGGCTTATTCCTCAAAATGAGAGGTCGCCGTGGACGATGGTTCGATCAATTAGCGGAATTTGAAGCACTTGAAAAAGTATTGCGAAATATACGGCAACACACATCAAAAGGGTTTGTAGGTGCTATTGCATCTGTACAAGAAAAAATTGATGATAAAGCCCTCTTACGAAAAGGTCCCGCTGTTATTGGAGAACTCGTTGAAAATGGAACAATAGAAGGTATTGAGAAGGAACATGCAGAACATGCATTTACAAACTATGAAGCATGGAAAGTAGATATAGAAAAGTTCTTCGCAGAATTGGAAGCGTATCAACAAGAGTACATACGACATGTTCTCGATGCTGGTATCGATGATAAAACGAAGCAACTGATATCTGTTGTTACAGAACTTAAAGAAGGAGGAGATAAAAGTCGGCTTCTTCCACTCGCAGAAGATCTCATTAAAGATAAATTGGTTTGGAAAAAAGGAAGGTTGAACGAGCTCAAAAGAGCTGTTGCAACTAATGATGAAGATAAATATGATACATTGCTTGCCAAAATAGGGAAGAAACGACGACCATCAACCACGGCAGAACCAATCATCCCTCATCACGAAATTGAGGTATTTAGTAAAACAATGGAATTCGAGGAAGGAACAGATTTCAAGAAAGTTCCAGCAATGCTAGAGGCATTCCAACAGCAGTTAGGTAAACACCATAAAATGCTTCGGAAAAGGTACAAAATTAAATGACACTCGCAAAACGTATCGTTAAAATCAAGGACATGGCACAAAAAGGAGAAGATGTCACGAAAGAGATTCAGAAAGCAGCAGCAGCCATTACAGAGGATTACCCGAAACAAAAAGAGGTATTACTTGATCTTCTTCGAAATGGCAGTTTTGACGGTCTCCTTGCAGAGATTACACAGAAGAAAAAAACAAGTACATCAACAGTGATAGGAATTGCACTTCTCGCGATTGTCATACTTGCACTGTTATGGTGGTTACTTAGTTAATCTTCACCAACAAGCTCAATAAGATATTTAAGCAATTCGTCATACTTTTGCTCGTTTGCTTCAATACCAAGAAGAATAGTTTGTGTCTGTTTGACTTCATTCACTAACTTTGTTGCACGTCCTAACAATCGTTGCTTTGTTGCAATATCTTTAGATTGTTCTAATTTGGCAGTCTCATCTTTAAGTTTCGTAAATTCGTTACGAAAATATCCTGCGCCACGTGACAATTGTTTCTCTAACGTTTTAAGATAAATATCTAATTGCTGTTCACCTTTATTGAGCATATCTAACAATTTTCCAGGAATATGTTGTCTCAGTTCTTCCATGCCCGCAATAACATGTTTTCCTTCTCGATCGAGGTATCGTTCGGTACGTCCAATTGAGGAACGCATCTTACCAATAGCCTTATCCACATCATCTTCTGCTGCCTTTACATTATCATGCTGTAAATCGTTCTCAAACTTCAAGATTAAATTCACAACAACTTGCAAATAACTATGTGTTGCTGCTGCCTGATTCAATAAATGTGTTGCTTGCTCATCTAAATCTTGTAATGACGTTGCCATAGAGAAATGGAAAAAAAAGAGCTATATAAACATATCGTAATCCCAGAACCAAATACCTCCTCTAAACCCCCAAAACATTTATAAACAACTCACGTTCCAAGATCAATATGACACATATATTACGTGTAAACCCAAATGATCTTATCAACAAGGTCGCAGTACAATTAAAACAGCAAAAATTGGTTGAACCAACGGAATGGAGCAAATTTGTCAAGACGGGACATCATAAACAACGTCTCCCAGATAGCCCTGACTGGTGGTATGCACGCTCCGCAGCAATGTTACGGGCAATCGCACGGTTAGGACCAATTGGAACGTCAAAATTACGAACAAAGTATGGTGGGAAGAAGAACCGTGGTCACAAACCGGAACATGTCTACCGTGCTTCTGGAAGTATTATTCGACATATTTTACAACAATTAGAAAAATCAGAATTAATCAAGCAAGTCGCGAAAGGTGTCCATAAAGGACGTGTCTTAACACCGAAAGGAATCTCCTTTTTAGATAAAATAGCGGTACAACTTGCGAAAGAACAAAATGGCAGTGCATAAACATCCATCACGGAAAAAAAGGTTAGGGAAACTAAACTCACAAACACGCTGGGCGCCGTTCTGGACTGTGTTTAAAATTTATGGGAAAGGAAGGAGAGTTCATCCATCTCGACATACCGATGTGAAACGGAATTGGCGACGAACCAAAACGAAAGCATAATGGCAAAAACAATTGAGCGAGTGTATACTGTACCATTACGGAAAGAGTTTCGAAAAGTTGCGAGATGGCAAAAAACCAAGAAAGCAACGAAGGCCTTGAAAGAATTCTTAGCGAAACATATGAAATCAGACGATGTGCGGTTAGAACGTGAACTAAACGAAAATGTCTGGAAACATGGTATTAAGAACCCGCCGCATAAAGTGAAAGTTACCGCAGTGAAAGGTGAAGATGGCGTGGTACGAGCACAACTTTTTGGTGTACAGAAGAAGGAAGTTGTTGTCAAAAAGAAGAAAGAATCTATTCTTGACGCAGCGAAAAAGAAGTTAGGGAAGTAAGTTTTTTAAAGTAGGTTTATTCTTAGTATAATATGACAGAAGTTGTGAACATTGAATCTCTTCATGAAGAGTTGAAAGCGCTTCGTGAAGATATTACCTTCATCAAAGAACACATGTTTGACCCAGATTGTATTATGACGGATGAAGAGTATAAAGAGCATCTTGAAGCAGTACAAGAATGTAAGGAAGGAAAGGGTATTTCATTCGAAGATGCGACAAAAGAATTAGGGTTGTAAGAATGTTTAACCTTGAATTGTCTCCTGATGCCTTTAAATTTCTGAAAAAAAGTACAAAAGAAGTTGTAAGCAGGGTAATGAATAAGATTGATAAACTACGAGAAGAACCATTTCCTTCTGATGTTAAAAGAATTGTCAATCGAAAAGAAAAAATATTTAGAGTTCGTGTAGGTGATTATAGAATCCAATATATCGTAGACCAAACTAAGAATACAATTATAATATCACAAATAGCAAAACGAGCAAGAGCGTATTAACATGACACGACAAATCTTCATTAAAAAGGAAGCTGAAAGTGAATTTGGCAAACCACCTGAAGAGAGAACAACAGAAGAATTACTCAAATATGCTGTTGTTAACATTGACAAACCGAAAGGCCCGACGAGCCATCAAGTAAGTGATTATGTGAAAAAACTCCTTAACGTAAATAAAGCAGGTCATTCAGGCACGTTAGACCCTCAGGTAACCGGTGTACAGCCAATAGGCATAGGCAGAGCAACCAGAATCACGCAATTTTTACTTACTGCACCGAAAGAATATGTTTGTATCATGCACTTGCATAAAGAAGTAGAAAAATCTGTTATACAAAAAATCGCGAAAGAGGAATTTACAGGAAAAATACGACAGAAACCACCAATAAAAAGTGCAGTGAAACGAGTAGAACGAACCAGAGAAATTTATGAGTTTGAGATCCTAGAAGTCGATGGAAGAGATGTTCTTTGTAGAATTAAATGTGAAGCGGGAACCTATATTAGAAAGATTTGTTCAGACTTTGGTAAAAAACATGGCTTTGGAGGGCACATGGCCGAACTTAGGAGAACACAAGCGGGACCGTTCACAGAACAAGATAAACTTGTCACACTTAATGATCTGCAGGATGCACTTGTCTATTACAAAGAAGGAAATGAAACGTACTTGAGATACATGTTACAACCTATTGAAAATGTGTTGGGATATATTCCAAAATGTTGGATTTTTGATACAACAATAGAAAGTTTGACACATGGCCGAGATTTAGGTATTCCTGGTATTGCCAAATTAGAGAATTGTAAGAAAGGAGAAACGGTTGCGGTGATGACATTAAAAGGAGAACTTGTTGCAATCGGTGAGGCAGCAATGTCTGGCGTGCAAGCAAACAGTCAAGAAAAAGGCATCTTTGTACATGTTAAAAAAGTATTCATGGAAGCTCAATAACTTTCCCTTCTCTTCCCGGATTGAGCATGGTGATACCATTAATTTTTTCCACGACACCTTCATTCTCATGTAAATGGCCGCACAACACCATTTTTGGTGTAATTCGTTTGATAAATTTCACGTAATCTTTACTGCCCACATGTCCCATCTCCAACTTATCTAACTTGCATCCGAACGGTGGCATGTGCGTGACAAGAATGAGATTTTTGTTTCCGTTATATTTTCCATACCATTCCCTACTTACTTTTCGAAATTGTTTATCTTCCTGTGCGAATCCACCGCCACCATAGCCGAGGAAGATATATTTCCCAACTTTCTGCGCGTTTTCATGCAGGTAATGACAATTTTCATAGTCCTTGATAACGTCATGTAACGTTTTTTCTTCGTGATTACCCGGAATAACATAGAATGGTTTTCCTATCTTGTTAAATTTGTTCAGAACGTATTTTAACCCCGTGCCAAACGTCGAAATATCGCCAACGCAGATAATAAACTCAACATCATCTTGTTTCGCACGTTTCACTAGTGCCGCAATTTTTTTGGTGTCTTCATGGACATCACCGAATACTAAAAATTTCATAAAAAAAATCAGGCCTCAGCCTTTTCTGGTTCCTCAGGAGCAGGTTGCTCAGCCTCAATAGCAGACTCCACTGGGGAACCAGCATCTTCTGCAACTAGTTCTTCAACAACAACTGGCTTCTCTTCAACGTTGGCTTTCCTATCAACTAAGATAACCATTCTAACAGCAACTTCCTTGATAGGGTACACTTTACTTAACTTCTTTTTCAAGGAAAATTGTAATTTCCTGTTCACAATTTGTGGAAGCACTGCTTCAAACGTTGATTTACTAAATTCTTCTTTCAACAATGCTGCCAATTGCGACCGAATTTCTGTCTGCACAGATCGCTGCACTTTTCGCCGTGTTACCGTGATTGATTTGAGAATTACTTTTTGATTGGTTTTCGTGGTTAATTCCACGTAATCATCAATCTTGGATGCATTTTTTCGCACCATCCTTTTTAGATAATTTCCAGATAATTTATAGCCAATCGTGTTTGTCTGGAGAGTAGAACCATCTGCTTTTGTGATTCTCAGTGAGATATGCGCATTTTGATCTTTCACATTTCCTGTTAAATCTTTCAAATTAACAAGCATTGTTCTGCCCACTGCTTTATCTGCACTTGGTAAGTATGATTCACCAATTTCTTTTTGGCCAAACATTGTAGGGGCCATAACTTTACACCA
>NZBO01000071.1 GCA_002686315.1 archaeon
CCGCAAATAAAACGGGACTTATACTACTAAATACGTTTGCCTGAAAATTGACACCATGTCTTCCATCTGAAGTTTTGCCGGTCAATATGTCCTCTCATTGTAGCGCCAAGGCACGACCATTAAATCGGCCAAGTAGGAGAGTTGAACCATTGTTCTGCTCTTGCTGTTATCTCTGCAGGTATTTGCGCTGCTACTTTAGTGTATCGATCTACGACATGTTCTATTAAGGGCCGGTACATATCAGGATCTTCTAGGTCCCTTCCCATAGTTTCTAGATTGTAGACAATAAGGTTGAGATGATGTTGTGTAGTGAGAAATTTATTAAATAATGTTTGATAATCAGTTGCCTGTAGTGTTTCTTCTAAGGCATATCTTGCTTGCGATAAGTTGACATAGACTCGAACACCTAATCGTGAGAATGCATAATCCACCAACACTTCCCCTTGACCATCATCAACACATAAACCAGTCAGTTCTTGATGTTTTCGTAGACGTTTTCCAGTTAATGCTCTTCGTGTTAGTTCATCCCATGGACTTGTAGAATATATCGTCCCATTACTGTTGTGTCCAAGTAAAGAATTAACATCCTTTCGAGTAACATTCCTAAGCCCTTTGTTGGCTACAAGGTCTCGCAAGGCCCTTGCAGTATGACGGTCACTATAGATCCCAAATTTTCGTTCCGCAAATAAAACGGGACTTATACTACTAAATACGTTTGCCTGAAAATTGACGCCCTGTCTTCCATCTGAAGTTTTGGCGGTCAAGATATCCCCCCATTGTAGCGCCAAGGCACGACCATTAAATCCGCCACATAGGAGTGGTTTGTCAAACGCGAAACTTTCTGCCATTTGCATTGGGCCATATTTCATTCTGTTAAAATCAATCCCAACAAAGTCATCAAATTTATGAGATGTAAAATTTGGGAAAAGGTTACCAGGGTGTACATCAACAGTCCATGAGGGATATCGATCTAGCGCATGAGTCATCATATCTTCAATTGGTTGGAGTAGTTTTACTGTTTCTTGGTCAGCATGAGGAACTGCTTCAAGCATTCGAAACATAAAATACCTTTCGTGAGCAGTTTGATTAGGTACATTAAATTTTGCAGCAACTTTTGCTGATGCCATATTGCGTAATCTTTCTTTATCTTCAGCACCTATTTCATTACTCGCGACATAGTCAAAAATGGAGATTAGATGCGCCATTTCAATGCCCATATCCATCAGGTTTTTGATATCTAATTCGGAACAAATTGGCCATAGATTATAATATGCATGATCAATAAAGGAAGTACTTCCTGCGTAATCCATTACAAAACCTTCTGTTTCTCTTTGTACCCCTGGAACATTCAATCCTGCATTTTTGAGTGCTTGGTAAATTCGACATTCCAGATCATCTAATGATTTATCATGGTTCGTTTTGAAAACCTTTTTATTGGCTGGCATCCGGTGTACTGTTGCCTCTGTTCTTCCTTCATTATATGTCTGGTTAGGTTCTGAAACGGGCTGTATCAAAAATCTGGCGTGGGAAACATCACCGTTATACTCCATTGATTCTGGACTAATTCCACTCCATTTTGGGCTTGGTTGCGTTGTAAAATCTAGGTAAGTATCATCACTAATATCATTGTATGGTACTGTATTTCGTGCAACTTGATTTGTGGGCATTGTTTACCCTTAAAATAGAGTTTTAGTTTATAAAACTTGCGTTTATTTGTCACTAAGAAGTGATTAATTTGCCCGTTCTAACAACACACTACCACTCTGCATACATTGATAATCAACTTTCCATGTTAAAATACGACCACCCGAAACTTGCCGAACATCATCAAACGCTTCGAAACATTTCATACCATGCCCATTATAGAAATATAATTTGGTAAATGTGCTTGCAACTTGCAGTGGATCAGCAATAATGAAATCAAAATTGGCACCATTTGGAATAAGCGCAAGAGAAAAACCTACAGTCTCTCCATCCAACTTTTTCTCAAGTACGTCTGTTGCAGTAGGATACACTAACGAGTTTGGTTTAACATTATCATTTCCTTCAATTCGGATATCAAGCAATTCCGTATCCACAATCATGCTAAGTTGCTGGTTGTTCACGTTCCCAATACATCGATGTTCCGTTTCAGAGAGTCGTTGACATGATCGTTGTCCACCTAAGTACCCAGGCCACGGTGCAATCCATCTATCTGCGTTTGCCGTTTGAATTTCGGTATATTGTGCATTCGCATCTGCCTCTGACATGCCAAATGTATTTTGTAAATATGTTACTCCTTGCTGTCGAGGGACACCATTCACGTTCTGAAACATCGTAGCCCTTTCAAAATCCCAACTGCCGAAATGACCCCAGACACCTGCTTTCCCAATCATGTCTTGCGAGGTAATGTAGTAGTTAGGTAACAAATTAGTACAATGTGTTGTCTCGATCATAACTGCAGCTTGTTCAGCTGAAAGACCATTTTCAATATATTTGGTACGTGCCTCTTCTCTGTTTAATGGAAAGACGTCATATAACATCTTCACAGACCGTAACCCATCACCTGTAAATTCATCTAACGTATGTGGTGCTGTTTCTTGGACACAATTCAGCATACGTAATATCCCTATAGCTTCTTCTTCCGAATCTGTTTGCAGCGTTCGTCCAACCCAATGAATTCGTTCACCCTGATCACCACCATCGAAGGTAACCCGTCTTTCTGAAATTGCAACGAACCAATGCCCGAAATCCCACCAACTCGTCGTCACGGAATCAGGTGCATCATTCTTTATTTTGGTGAGCGTGTTATACCACTGATCATTCATGCTTGGCACTTCATTAATTGCAATATTTTGTGCTGCTGCAAGAGGTTGAATAAGTAACAATCCAAATAATAATACCACGACAATTTTCCCAGCAATGTCAGGTAACTTGATTGCATCAGTCAACCATTTACTTGCTTTATTGTATATTAATCCAATTCCGACACCTACCGAAAGCGCGAACGGTGGCGCGATAAGGATTGCGAATCGTAACCCTTTTGTAAAAGCATACGCAGTACTTGCAAGCCATGCTAACAACAAGATCGCATAGACATATTCCCGTTTCCCGTTCTTTGCTTTCACAACAAACGACAAGATGACACCTATGATTGCGAGTGCAAACAAGAGATTACCACCCATCTGTCCAATAATATTACCAAAGGACGTGGTGTTAAATTCTGCAACCGTTGTTAAGACGTTCGGCCAGATAGATTTGACACCAACTGATTTTAATGTGATAAATCGAATTGGTCGCGTGAAACTACTCCACCAGACATTAAAATTCTGGAAAATACTTACAAATAGTCCAGATGTAACAATTAAAGTTATGAAAAGAAGAACTTCCTTTTTATAGTGTTGTAATCGTGTAACATCCCCTACTTTTTTCTGTTTCACAAATTGAAGAACTGCTTTCACACCAATCGCGGCAATCAAGACACCTAACGGAAGAAGGAAGGCAAAAGACCACCCAGGCCATGTCGCAGAATACAAACCAACACCAAAACCACCAAGTGTAGTATACATTACTTGTTGTCTTGTCTTTGTACTTGTATATGCTTCAATAAATAACCACAGTATAAGTAACGGGAAAAAGACGTTATACGGATCTGTGTCTGCAAAACCTGCAGGTGTCCGTGATAATAACGGTCCATTTATCGCGAGAAATAATGCGGCAAAAAAGCCGCCTATGTTCCCTGCAATTTTACGAGCAATAAGGAAACATGGAATCAATGAGAGAGCAATGATGATCGCAGGTAAGAGGAACATTGCGCGCATTAAACTTATATTACTGTTAAAAAAATTGAGAAATTTGAAGAGGTACGCGCCAATGTAAGGATGTAATTGTACACTCGCTTTCTTATCTAACCGTCCATCTCGCAACGAGAAGTATGATTCCCCATCAATTATTGTGTCACCTAAATGACCATGATTCACAACATTCCTGGCTTCACTGTACCATAAATAAGGATCTATCGCAAGAAGATATGTATCGCCATTCTCATCCTTGAACGCATCTTTAAATTGGGAAGATAATTGCATCTTTTGTGACGCTATCTGATCTGCATTATCGGTATAGAGAGTATCTAACTCTTGACGTACCAGCGCCTCCCTATTCGCTTGCGGCAAATGAGGGTATTGTTGCGCTATTTGGTTCTGGAGCTGATTTTGTAAATTGGTATCAATCGTATTTTGTGCCCATTGATCTGTGATCGGTAAATCACTGGACATCATTCGGAAATGTGTTGATACTAAGATTGCGATAAGGATTAAGGCGATTGGGATAAGGATTTTTGCGTGTTTCTTACTAAATGAGATCACTGTTGTAATATCAAAACTTGATGTATCTTTTGATTCAGAATCTTCTCGTGCAGCATGCGATTGTGTTGGTTCCCCTTTCTTCTTATTTTTCAACTTCGCTTTCATATCGGAGAAGAACGTTGTTGCTTTCTTGGTAATACCAGAGAAGTCGATTAAATCAGTATCATCATTCTCTTTGGGCACTTCAATCGTTTTTGTTTCTATTTTTGCTAATGGGATTGGTTGTACTTGTTTTGGATGCTCTTGCTTTTTCTCATGATCTTTTTCTTTATGATGTTCCGTACGCATATGATCTTCGTTCTTTTCATGATGACTATGCTCTTTTTGCGCAGAATGCTCACTATGCGTAGATTTTTCACTAGAATATACGTCCTCGACCCGCTCTTTCTGCTCTTCCATACTCCTCAGAGCTCAGATTAGTAAGCTGTTTATAAAGTTTGTTGAAGTGGAGGCTAACGTAAGGCTTATATATTTGTTTTACTTCGTTGTAGAAATGGTAGATGTTGATTTTCTTACAACACAATTAGGAGAATTAAGCTATTTAACAGGATTAGATTTTGTCTTTTGGGTGTTTATTATCCCAATTGGAATAGAAATTTTGATCATCATGGCACTACGACCTGTTGTGGGCGACAACCTTTCTGGGTTACTTGCAAAGAAATGGTTTGGTATTTTGTTTATGATTGTCTTGTATGGAATTTGTCTCGCACTCGTCTCAGTAGGATATTCATATTTTGTATCATGATATGAGAATAACTTTAAATACAAAAGTTCCCTAGTAGTCTTTCATGGCATCGAAGTATTGCACCAGTTTTGATGGAACCCGCATTTTCTACACAATTTCTCGGAAATCAGGTCCTTGCATTGTTTTTTTACATGGGTGGCCGCATAACCATACTGTTTGGGGTAAAGAAATTGCGTACTTTACGAAAAAAGGATACACGACAATTAGCGTAGATTTACGAGGGCATGGAAAATCAGGAAAACCTGCGAAATTAGAGGATTATTCTTTTCATTCGTTTGCAAAAGATATAAACACCATTCTTACTCAAGAGAAAATTACTAAAATGGTTCTTGTTGGTCATTCTTTTGGCGGGATGGTGGCACTTTCTTGTTATGACTTATTTCCAACCACCATTAACGCGTTAGTATTACTTGATACAATCTATGAGAATCCAATTAAACACCTTCCTATTGTTAAGCATTTGAAATTAACACCGTTAACTACTCATGTATTGAAATTTATTCTTAACAACAAAAGAATACAGCAAAAACATTTTCCTTACGTTGATTTTTCAAAACTCAAAGATCATTCAGATTTTTATTATTGGTTGAAAGGAGTTGAGGAAACACCCCTGAAAAGTGTACTCGCATGTCTCGACAAAATGCTTGAGTTCAATGCAAAAAAAGTGCTACAGACAATACACGTTCCAACATTGATCATTGAAGGTGAGAAAGACACCAAGACATCCATCAAAGAAGTACAAAAAATGGCAGATAAGATACCAACATCTCAGCTCGTTATTATTAAGGGTGCAACACATGATACGAATATTAGGAATCCAGACAAAGTAGAAAAGGTAATGGAACGCTTTCTAGAAAAAATTTAATTCGTATACAAAATATCATCCACCGGATGTCGATACAACCCTTCACCTAACCGCTTCTGATCAAGAATATGTCCAATCATACCGACACTTCTCGCTAATGCAAATAATCCATTCATGTACCCTATACTCACAATTTGTGCCTGTTCTTCCTTACTAAACAACTCTTGGGACGATAATGCATCTAAGAATAACGCTGCCATACACCCATCTACGTTTAAAATAAGATTTTCTGCTTTTTCTAATGTGATTTTTTCTACTTCAAGTGCATAGTCAAGATAGGTATGAGAGGGAAAATTGTCTCGTGCGAATTTAATAAGAATTTCCACTCGCTTATCAGGATTCTTTTTACTTTTAACCCGATGGCCAATACCAGGGATACGGATCCCTTTCTGTTTCATCTCTTTCACAAATGCAGCTGGTTCCTTGCCATCATCACATGCTTGCTTGAAATACTGTGCAGCGGCATCCGTTGCGCCACCAAACCGCGGACCGATGGTTAACAAACCAGACGCTAACGATGAAATAACGTCTTTCCCAGCTCGACTGGCAACAATTGCGTTATGTGCACCACTCACGGCAGGACCGTGATCTGCCGTTAACACGATACAAAGATCAATAAATTGTGCAAAATAGTCAGGCACATCTTTCTTAAACCATAAATGACCAATAACCTTTCCGACAGATGCATGTTGCGAGACAAGTTCAGATAACCTCACGCCGTTATACGTTGGTTCCTCTCCCAAGTCAGATGAAATTGTGTTGGTGAAATGTGTTTTTGTCCTATTTTCATTAAGTACAGGTGCCTTAGATTCTGGATGTTCCATAATAGTCTTATTTTCGATCAGTTTTTTATAAACTTGTCCCACGGTAGTTTCAAATTCTTCAAATGAATGAGGCACGATAATTCCAGTATCACGTAACGCCTGATTTTTCGCCTGCGCACTTTCCGCTTCCTTCCCCGCTTTCGCACCCGCGTGACCAAACTGCACTTGCCATGGGAACAGTGAAGCAGACGTTCCCGACACCCACATAACGAGAGGTTTCGTAATTTTTCCTTGTTTCACTGCCTCAATGATATCATATTCTGCATTCCCCCCAATCTCTCCTAACGCAACAAGCAATTTTATGTTTGGATTGTGTTCATACCGCAATAGATGATCAAGTAACGTACTCCCTGGAAATTGGTCTCCGCCGATTGCAACACCTTCATACACACCATTCGTTGCTCTACTAAGAATATTAAAAAATTCGTTCATTAATCCACCTGATCGGGAAACTAACCCAACCGAACCCGGTCTGTATAATCTTGC
>NZBO01000072.1 GCA_002686315.1 archaeon
CACAATATTATAAAGACGTATGGTCTTAAGTAGACATTTCTTTATTATTCAAGCACAACATTAATAAAAAACTCACTCTCTGAATTCATATGGAGAACAAAAAGGTAGGTGTCATCCTGTTAATCATCGGCGTTATATTAGGCGGGATTTTTTTTGTACTGATCGGTAATCTTAACGGAAAAGCAGAAGCATTAGGTTGTTTCCAAGATCCAAGTTGTACAACGATTGAAACCTCCTTAAACTTTATTCATTTCGCCTTTGGTATTTTCGGATTCTTGTTCGCCCTGGGATTTTATCTCATTTTCTTCTCAGAAGGGGAGAAGGCGATTGTACGTAGGTTAGAACATGACACAACCAGAAAGTTGGAGCAAGATAAATTTGCCATCTTGCTGAAAGGATTAGATGCATTCGAGCGAGACGTGTTACGTGTTGTGAGAAATGAAGATGGAATTACCCAAAACACCTTACGTCTTAAAGTAAACATGTCAAAGGCAAAACTAAGTCACGTTCTGACAGATTTGGAAAGTAAAAAACTCATAACACGAGTTCCTGAAGGAAAAACGTTAAAGATTCATTTCAAAAATGTCTTATGAACGGTAAAACCTCAAAATATTGAAGGTAGAGACCTTCTAATTGGTTTTGTATTCTCCCATAATAATATATACCCTTCTCACTGACTAACAAAAAAAACCTTATGGAGGATAGTATACAATGGATGAACAACATTCTGCAGCGGAGGAGATCAAACCCGATTTCACACCGCCGCATAAACCAGAACATCACCACAAACCAGCTCACAAGCCGCATCATAGCCCAAAGAAAGAAAGTGGCAAAATGCCTAGTGAAATGGTACACAAACTACTACTTGGAGCAGCAGTAATTCAAATTGTCTTACTTCTGTTCGTCGTCTCACAGTTAGGTGGTGCGGCAGCAGACCAACCAAACCAGCCAAGTGCGGCACCAAGTGCACCGGAACCAACACCAGTTGCAGACGTGGATGCAGACGATGATCCAGTACTTGGAAACGCAGACGCACCAGTAACGATCATTGAGTTTTCAGATTATCAATGTCCGTTCTGTAGTCGATTTTGGTCACAAACACTCCCGCAAATTAAGAGTCAGTACATCGCGACAGGGAAAGTAAAGTTTGTCTACAGAGATTTCGCGTTAAGTAACCATCCGCTTGCAGCACCAGCGGCAATCGCGGCAAATTGCGCGGAACCGCAAGGCAAGTTCTGGGAGTTCCATGATTTGATCTTTGGTAACCAGCAATCATTAAGTGAAGCGTCACTACGAACATGGGCAACGCAACTTGGATTAGACATGACTGCGTGGGATGCATGCCGGAATGATCCAGCATCACGAGCAGAAATTCAAAAAGATTTCAATGATGGTGGGGCAGCAGGTGTACGAGGAACACCAGCATTCTTTGTGAACGGCAAATTGCTTAGTGGAGCGCAACCATTTAGTGCATTCCAAGCAGCAATTGAAGCAGAACTTAATTAGTTTCTTTTTTTCTTTTTTATTTTAACCATAATAGCAAATAGAAAAAGGAGTGCTGCTATAATGAGAAGTGACCATTTATGTTCTCGTTCTACATGAACAACAAATGTATGCTGCACAAGTTCTGTATCATTCTTTGTAAAACGTACGGTAATATCATAGTCGCCAGCATGTGGAAATGAATATGTGAGCGCTGCATTGCCAATAACTGGGTAAAGGGTGGATGAAAAAAAGATGGTATCCTCGTTTGATATACGCACCCATGCATGATCAAACTCCACGATTTCTCGTGCATCATCAAACAAACTTACCGCGAGATGTGATTCTTCTCCTACCATAAGACGTTCCGGGGAATAGCCAAAATCAAGAATGTATTCCTCTTTTACGACATCTTCACCTGCATCTAAATGTGCATTCGCTATCGGAATAAGGAGAAATAAAAGAATAATATACAACTTCATGGTAACGGACATCCAACATGGAAACTAAGTTGCTGCATCCAGCTTGATCCCGCGGGAGGAGATGGTATTTCTGTTCCGTCTACTTTCTTCCAGGTAGGGTAGCCTATAATTTCCTCCCGTGTACATATCTCTGTTTGCCCCGCTCGATTTGGAAGGGAACATTCCACATAATTGACGTATTGCATACTATCTCCAAATTCTGACTTAAGTTCCTCACAGTGAGAACACCAATATGCACCGTAAAATGTTGCGCCCTGTTCAGTCAAACATTGTGCGAAGATATCATAATTCGTTCCACCACATGAAATGAGAAAAATGGATATAAGTGCAATAAGCATCGTTAGTAGTTTTGTAATTTTCATATACTATTGAGAAATACAAAGTTAATAAATGTTACTTAAAAAAGAAAAGAAAAATTATTCCACGATAAGCGTTCCTTTCATACCCCTATGACCTGAACCACATGGTACGTTACAGAAGAAACTATGTTCACCCGCCTTATCTGCCGTAAATTCAATGACTTCTGTCTTTCCTGGTGAAAGTCGTTCTGAAACACCAAATGCAGGTACACTAAATCCGTGCGTTACATCTTCACTTGAAATTGTGATCTTAACCGTATCTCCTTGCTTTACCCGTAGTTCTCTCTGACTAAATTCCCACTGTTTCGCAGTCATGGTAAATTCTTTGACAGATGATTCCGCTGGTTGAGATGGAGTCGGTTCTGGAGCGGGAGGAGTGATGGTTTTAACTGGTGCTTCCACTTTTTTTTCAGCAACAGGTTTTGGTTCATCATGCACATCATCTGTATGATCTGACTCATCTTGATGGTCATCTATTGCAACATCATTGGAACATCCAACTACAAATAGAATTATCATCATAAGTGATACAAATAGTAGTATTTTTTTCATTTTATATACCTCAACATTTACCTTTTTTAGTTCTGAATAACATGAAAATAATGAAATTAAAAAAAGAAAAAAAACTAAAAGGTCTCTTTATTCATCAACTTCTTCTCAAGACTCCACATTCCATTTCCATGGACCATGATTACGAGGAATAAGAGGAAGTAGATAACCGCCATTTCGCCACCATTTGTCATCGGGTTTAACCCGTCTTTTGCATGGACACTGAAAAACGCGACGAGCATCGTAACTGCGCCCGCTAAACCGCCTAATCTTGTGAAAAGTCCCAAGAAGATCAATGCACCTACGACGACTTCAACATATCCTGCTGCTAAAAATAATCCTTCCGCTCCTGTTGTGAACTTGCCATATCCGTGTAAAAAGAAGAACAGACCTACCACTAACCGTAAAAAGACATAAATGCCACTTTCATATTGTTTTGTAAATTTTCCAATTGTCATAATAAACACCTCAGTATTTTTAGTATAGAAAGTAAATTAGGTATTAAAAGCTTGCGTAAGTGCAGACGTTATTGCTTGTTGTTGTTGTTGAACATTTTTCCCAATAAACACTAATTGTTGTTTCCCATATCCAGGAGTTAATGTGATATTTCCTTTGACATAATTGAGTAAGACATGTTTGTTGTTAATAGTACAATACCCTTTAATTCGCTCTATATTCTGTAGTTTGTGAAGGAATTGTATGAATTTTTCTTTATCGAGAGATGCGTTAAGCGCAATTGTTATCGATTCCATTCCATGATCTTCTTTAGGTATTGTACTATCTTTTGGAGTATGTTTTGTGTTTAAAATAGTCTTCAAATCGACTTTCGCATGATCTGTTTCAATTATTGTTGCAGTTGAGTTTAATTCTTGCAGTTTTTTTGTTATTTCTGTGGTATCTTTCACCAAATCAATTTTATTAATAATCAACAAATCTGCAGTTTGAATTTGAATCTTTGTTGAGCCAGTTATGTCTGGAAATCGTGTCATGACATCCGCATCTACTAGTGTTACGACAGATTTAAGTTCAATACTCTTCATATCTTGATCTATTCCAACCACTAAATTGTCCGCTTCCGCGATACCTGTCGTCTCTACTAAAATAAGATCAGGATAGTATGTCTCAATTATTTCATTCACACCAGCTTCAAACTCTCCTTGCAATGAGCAACAGACGCATCCTTCAAGTAATTCTTTAATTGCGACGTTTTTCCCCCGAATTGTCTCTGTGTCAATACCTACGTCTCCAAATTCGTTCATGAGAATAGCAATTTTTGTCTTACTTGTAGTAAGAATATGTTTTAGTAAGGTCGTCTTACCTGCACCAAGGTACCCTGAGATAAGTATGAGTGGTGTTGTCATTGTGATTGCATTATTTTCTCCTTCATCGTCGTACTTTTATGGTTATGTTGCTTGTACGCCCTCGCCCGTACAATTTTAGGGTACAAGTGAAGTTTTAGTAATCGCTCTGCCAATTCTTTCTCAGAAATGGGGTGATCATAGCCTAAACAAAGGACATCTGGTTTTCGTTCTTCAATAATTTTAAGATGATTGCCTGTATGACCAAGAATTGCCTCATCAACCAATTCTAATGCTTGTACTAACTCCTGGCGTTCATGTTCATCAAATACAGGTACTTTCTTTTCGTTCTCTTTTGTTGAATCTCTCGCTATCACCACAACTAATTTGTCGCCATCTTTCTTTGCCTGCCGGAAATAGTCAAGATGCCCTAGATGAAGCAAATCAAAGGTGCCAAAGCACATTACAGTTGTCATTTTTAGTGCATTTTTTCATCCATTATTAATCTAACGGCGAAAAGTTTAAATGTACGAACTATTTCGTACTAGTGCGAATGGTTGTTGCGAAACAAGATCTACTCATAACAAAACATGCAGCAGACAAAATGATAATTGAAGGAATTACTTCGCACCAAGTTTGTGATGCGATTAACAAAGGTTCACGGTTTGAACAAACAGACGGATATTTAAGTGTCTATACATACTTTAGTGTCGCGTGGAAAAAATTCATGAATAAATACAAAATCAAAACAGTGTTTTTGAATAAATAAAAAAATGGAAAAATGCGATGAATGTAAAACTGGAACAATACAAAACAAAGAAGTAGAATATATTTTACTTGGAAAAAACCTTGGACAATATCCTGCAATGGTATGCAACTCATGTGGTCAAACGTTATACACTGCAGACGTGCTTGACCAAGTTGAAGCAAAGGCAAGAAAACTAGGGATTTGGGGACTCGCAGCAAAGACACGAATTGGAACATCAGGCAATGCGCTCGATGTTAAGTTACCCAAAGCAATTACCAACTTTTTGAAATTGGAAAAAGGCCAGGAAGTGCTTATTGAACCTGTCGATGAAAAACGATTCCAGGTCGCAATTATAAGATAATTATCGTAAGACAAAGAAGATTATTGCTGCGATAATAACCAACAAAATTGATCCATAAATAAGAATTTTTGTGCCGAGAGAACTTTTGCTATCTCCCGTTTCCACTGGCCGGGGTTGGTCTGGAGATTGTGCTGCTACTTCTGGTTGCACGGCCGGCTGTGCTTGTGCTTCCGGTTGAACTTCGACTGGATCTCCTTCTGCCATGTGGTGAGGATGAACAAAATACTATATAAGAATTGCGGTACTGTTATTGTAAAGTTGCCTTCTCAATAATTAGTTTTCCAGAATATTGTGAATCCATTATTTTTTCTGTTTCAATCAATGTGATTTTTTTCCTAAATAAGGGACAACCCAACACTAACGATTCAAATTCCCCGCCCTCACCCGCTACATTATCTGTTATCTTTGTAATATCATTCAAAAATGACTTGTCAATTTTCCTTCCTAACCATGACTCATCTAAGCCATCACACGCAACAGCCGTAATAATAACATCAAATCCCCTTTGTATTACTTCCCGCATATGTTGCTCCTGCGATTTGTGCCATAATGGACTAAATACTTTCAACCCAAGTTTCTCACATATTGTTTCGATTCGATCACGTTGGTATGTACTAAAAAGAGCGCCTGTGACAATACCTTCAATCTTATGTTCTTCCTTCGCCAATCTTATTGCACGTTCTAAATCTTCTAACTCTTCTTCTTTAACACCTTGTGTTTGTACTTCCACTAACGGAATACCCATCGCTTCCGCCTGTAACTCAACAATTTCACATCCTGCCTTCTGAAACATGTACGAATACTCATTTTCAGATCTCATGGTAATTAAACAGGTTAATTCATAATTTTGCTGTTTCATGATGTAGGCTGCGGATAAACTGTCTTTCCCACCTGAACACAGAACACCCAATTTCACATTATGAGTAGGGTAGAATTGTTGTAAATATTCAGATTTTGATTTTCTTTCCTTTTTTGCCAACTTACCAAGTGCATTATCGATACGTGAACCATACTGTGCAGCCGTTTTTTTCCGGAATGCAAAATCTTCTAGTATGCCTCTAGCTAATGCAACCTCGCGTAAGATAACTTTTGTCTTTCCGTCTTTAATCTTATACTCTTCAGGTATCTTGAGTGCATATTCAACTAACGCTCGATCTAAGAAAGGAACACGTAATTCCAAATTCAAATCCATTGTAAGGACATCATCTCGATATAAATCTCGCTCGTACATCTTCCTCAAACCAGCGACACACTCCTGGTTAATGTTCGCAGATTTTTTGTGACGTTCATACCCGGCAAATATTTCTTCACTTCCTAATCCCGAGAAAATAACTTTACAGCCATCCTCCTTTGCCATTTCACACGCTAAGTAGAAGGTAAGTGCAACACCTACCTTCACCACATTCGAATCTTCAATTAACGGCACTATTTTTTTGAGGTATTGAGGGATGTCTTCTTGTTTGATCTTCTTGATTTTCAAATCTAAATCAAGTTCCTTCGCAACTTTCTCTGCCGCTTCCAAATCGGAAGGAATTGCCGTATCTGTATCTAACACTGCTGTGTAACACGTGAATTCATATCCTTGATTTTTGAAATAGTTGGCAAGAAATGTGGAATCGATACCGCCTGAGAATAAAAGTCCAAATTTTTTATTTGGTATTCTTTTTTTGATTGCAGTATCTAATAATTCGCTTGTTGTATTTTTTATTATGTCATAACTTTCTGTATGTTCAGGTAAATATGATACAAATTTCCTTTCTTCAAATGCTATTTTTTTACTGGTAACATCATAATTAATAATCAACCGAGGATTTAATTCTACAATATCAACATATCCTAATTTTTCAAGTGCTTTTTTCTCAGAGGCAAACGCAAATTGATCTTGATTGTACGCATACCAGACTGGTTTGATACCGAATAAATCTCGTGCTATTGTTATAATATTGTCTTTATAGTACGCAAACGCGAACACACCATCAAGTTCTTCTAATTTTGTAATTCCAAATCTTTCTAAGAACAATAATAATAATTCAGCATCATTTTGTGCGTTAAAATCATATTTTTGATTCAATTCTTGCCAATTATAGATTTCACAGTTAGATGTTAAGATTCCTTCTTTCTGTAATGGCTGTTCGACATGGCCCACGATTGCATGTAGTGTGTGACCTAATGCAGCGGTGTCTGATAATGTAATGATCTTAGCACCATCTTTACCTCTATTGTCGAGTATTTTGAGCGCAGTTTCTACCTGCTTCGTTGCATCGTTCGTACCGACAATTCCTATAATTCCACACATAGGTAGTTAATTTTAAGGTATTTTTATAAAATTGTGCACTTTTTTACAAAATATGAACGATCTTGAACGACAACTAGCACATGAACACATTCAGGCCTTAGATGATTCCGGGATTAAGAAATATATCAATCGTATGAAGTTTCATGAACGTGAAATGGGAGCAATTTCCGGCATATGTATGCTCAGCGCCTACTCGCTTCCATGGGGATTTTGGCTACAAGAAGACCCCTCAGCAAGCAAAGTGATCGCAGGTCTTGGCATATTTGGGGTAGGATATGTTGTTGGAAGGTCGTTCGAAGGATTACGTAACCACTGTCGAGAGTTACAAGGATATGCACAGCAACAAATAGAAATACGTGCACTCAATGGACGACGATAATATATACTTCTCCTTATTTCTTGTATCAATGACATACCCGCCCTCAAATCAAGAATTCTTAAAAAAGGAGACATTTTCTTGTACAAAGTGTGGGCAATGCTGCAGACCGCTTGTGTTATTAAGTGAGGAAGATATCACTAAAATAGAAGAATTAGGTATCACAAATTTTTATGAAGTTGACCCACTTAGTGAAGGACCGGCTAAAGTGTTAAAACAAGTGAAAGGGATTTGTATGTTTCTTAAACGTCAAGGTGATGATTTTGTATGTGGCATTTATCATAATAGACCAACAATTTGTAAAGAATATCCTTTTTTTAGTGATGTAAAATTGAAAGATTGCAGACCGAAAGGCTGGGAGAGATGGCACAAGATTGAGGAGATAGTTCAAAAATAATATAAAGACTCAAATTTTCATCATACCATGAAAAAGGTAATTGTGTTTGACTATGATGGTGTTATTGTTGATTCTTACCCGTTAGAGCACAAAATTTACCAGTATGCGTGCAAGAAGTTTGGAAATACTAAATGCCCACAAGATTTTGCAACATTTAAGCAGCAACATAATAACGATTATGAACGATTTAATGATCTTCTAGGTTTCACACGAGCGCAGAAACAAGAATGTTCCGCCATATTTTCGAAGAAAGCAGCGCAATGGGCACCACCTCTATTTCCTGGTATCAAGAAAGTTGTGAAAGAGTTGAGTGAGACACATAAATTAGTTCTTGCAACAGGAAATTATAAATCCGTTGTAACATCCAAATTAAAATCATCGAAAATGTTCTCGTTCTTTGATGCAGTTATGGGAAAAGAGACAATACAAATTCATGAATTGCCAAAACATATGTTATACTCTAAAATTATGCGTGATCATAACGTGAAACAAAAACAACTTATTTCTATCGGTGACAGGGCGATCGATTATCGGGAAGCGAAGAAGGCGCGAATTAAGAATATATTACTTGTTGAGTATGGGTGGGGATATAGAAAAGAAGAAGTCCCACGGCATAAGCAAAAAGTGGTGATTGAAAAACCACAAGATATTATGAGGGCAGTGAAGAAGGTCTAACGTATATGAAGTTCTAATATATCACCGTCTTTCAACCTGTGATGTAACATCAAACGCTGTGCTTTAAATTTCGCCGACGGTCCTGTCACCCTGGCAAATTTGAACTTGTCAACAAAATCTTTATGTGTCTTCCGACACACATCGCGGATAGTACTTCCTCGTGTAATTATCAACGGTTCTTCCATGTCAGCTTCTTTCTTCGGTTCTTTCATGTAGATACGCATGAAATCGAGTTTATCAAAAATAATGTCACGCAACTTCCCAATATTCAACTCTTCGTGTGCGGAAATGGCGATATCGCCTTTGACTTCCTTCATCACTTTCTTTAATTCTCTCTTACTTACCAAATCTGCTTTACTCACACACGTAACGGCAGGCACATATTTCTTATTCCCTTCAATAACATCTATCACATCATCTAACTCCACTTTACTTCGAATTAACACGTCTGCATTCATTATTCTAAATTCTCTAAAAATAGATTTGATCGTATCATCTGTGATGTTCAATTTCACGGTTTTTCCTATGTTAAGTCCGCCTTGCCCTTTCTTGGTAATATACATATCTGGTTTGCGTTTATTTAATCTAATATTGGCGTCAAACACTTCACGTAAGATGGCAGGGTAATGTTTCGGTGCCGTTACATCAACAACAATTAACACGAGATCTGCATTTTGGATAACAGTAAGTACTTCTCGTCCTCTCCCTTTCCCAGATGCGGCACCTGCAACAATCCCCGGCACATCCAAAATTTGAATTTTTGCTTGTTTATAATTCATCATTCCTGGCACGACTGTTAATGTTGTGAAGGCGTAGGCAGCAACCTCTGAATCCGCACCCGTGAGTGAATTAAGTAACGTACTCTTTCCTGCACTTGGAAAACCTAACAATAACACAGTTCCGTCACCTGACTTCCGAACTGAATACCCATGATCAGACTTCCCTGTTTTCTTCGCACTTCGCTGTTCTTGCTTCTCTTTCAGAAGTGCAATCTTCGCTTTAACTCGACCTACGTGAGACTCAGTTGCCTTGTTAATCTTCGTCTTCTTAATTTCGTCCTGTAACGCTTTGATTTGCTCCCTATAATCAGCCATTAGGCAGTAAGAAGGAGAGTTGCTTTTAATGGTTTTGGGTTAAATCTTACTTCTTCCCATCCCACTCAGCATAGAATTGATCTAAATATAACTTCATGAATTCGTGCCGCTGCGCCGCAATCCTCTTTGCTGTTTCTGTATTCATGAGTCCTTTTAATAACAACAATTTTTCATAGAAGTGATTTAATGTGGGACTTTTATTATTCATATATGCTTCTTTCGTTGTATGCTGTTCTGGTTTGATGTGCGGATTATACATCTCACGTTTCGTGTGACCGCCATAGGTAAACGTTCTTCCAATACCTATCGCACCAATTGCATCTAACCTATCTGCATCTTGGACTACCTGCCCTTCTTTTGATAATGTTGTCTCTTCAACATTTGCGCCTTTAAATGATACGCCGGCAATGATCGAACAAACGTGTTGAATGATATCTTCTGCAACTAATTGTGATTGAAGCCATTCCCTCGCCACTCTCGGGCCGGCCGTTTCATCGCCATCATGAAATTTGTGGTCAGCTATATCATGTAAAATTGCTGCCAATTGGACAACGAGCATGTCAACTTCTTCATTCTGACCAATTAAA
>NZBO01000073.1 GCA_002686315.1 archaeon
ATGTGTATTAATTACCAAGGATTATCAAAAGGTATCTGATACAAATCTGCGTCAGGACGTGTACTGAACGGAAGATCTAATGAGCGGAGCGTTATAGGAATTTTCGTATCTTGTACAAAATCAGGAGGATTTTGTTCTAATTCATGTTGTTTGCCCATGACGCGAAGATAGAGCACATTTTCGAATGATCCTTCCTGTATGACCGCACGAATGGTGCTATTAAATTTTCGATTGTGGTAACAATCCATATGGAGAAGTAAATTTGGCTCATTTCGTGATGCTGTGATCTGTGTAAAATAACGTTGAATTGATTTTCCTTGAGTTAACGTACGTAGTTTTGCGGTGAACGCTTCGTTGATTTCATTTCTAGGACGTCTTTGTGACGTTGTTTCACACGTAACATAGACATAATCTGCATGATGTTTTTCTCGTAACGATGGTATACTCTCCCAGAAATAAAGTGGTGGTCCATCGAGAACTACCAATGTTCTTCCTACATGGTTTTTAATGTGATTTCCTACGCGATGTTGAATTGCCCCTTTATGACGCTGTACGAATTCATCTTTCAATAGACCATATTTTGCAAGAGCGTTCTCTTGTTCTTCGATGGTTACTTCTGCATAGGTTGGAAGCCTGTTATATGCCACACCTTCTGGCTCAATAGCATTCTTGATAGATGTGTGGTTGAGTGGCGTTCCCACCATTTTCATTGGTGGAATGGATGCATCCTTTTGTATCTCTCTTTTAATAACGTTTTCAAGCATCGCGTCTTGTGGAGATTCTACCTGTTGCTGTATTGATGGTTTTTGTCGCATTGACGCGGGTGTCTCAAGTGCAAGGTAGAGTGATCCGGCTACTGCTACTGCACTTGCTGCTCCAATTGCTTTATGATACCATCTCATCTCTGTCGATTACTACTTCCAAGTTAAAAACTTTTCGTTTATTCCCCCTTCTCTAGAAACAGATGTTTATGATTTCTTTGTGCTATTGTTTGTCTATGAAAAAATTGTTACCTTTGCTATTTGCAACAGTACTTCCCCATTACACGCATGCAACGCCACAAGATGCCTGTCAGCACTATTTTAATAAAGCGACTGACGCACGAATGATATTATATGATGATAGTGGGCATACACGTACAGATCTTTCACATAAGGTTCGCGCAACGGCAGAGAGGCGGTCGTTAGCTTATTTCTTATTGTATGAAGCATGTGATCCGCAGGATGACGCACAAACGAGGATGGATGTGATGGTAAGAGAGTATGCTACAAGTCATGGTAATCTTTCTTCTCCTGATGTTCTTGCGCTGTTTGGGAAATCATTACCAAGGCGAGATCGCGATCGTTTTTTTACATCAACCTTAGTTACGACTCTTCAAAAACAATATAATCGAGATGCAGTTGCCTATAAGTAATTTAATCCCTCGAAAGTAGTAAAAAACAAAAGATTTATAAATTAAGGCTCTTATTTTCTTCATATGGTAAGACCAAACATACTCAAAAAAGCATTAATTGTTGGAGCTCTCTCATTTGGAGCTTCTTATGCAAATCCAGAATATAACACGATAGATGATATAATGCCAAGAGAGATTCCTCGAATAATGGCAAATGCTCATTTGGAAACATTTGAACCAAATGCACCTAATATATACGCAGTATCTGTTATTGGATTGTATGCTTCTGCTGTTGGCGGTTTAATTGGACTTCTTGGTAGCGGTAGACGGCGTGAAGAGTAATTCTTGCTAAATATCTTGTAATAGCCACAACTATTAAAAACACCTCTTCTTCTCCCTCAGATATGCATCCAAAAGAGCTTATTACAAAGTACTTGCAATTTTTTGAGAAGAAAGGACATACAATCATTCCATCCGCAAGTTTAATTCCACTTAATGACGCATCTGTCTTATTTAACACGGCTGGAATGCAGCCTCTTGCTCCTTATTTTCTTGGAGAGAAACATCCCGAAGGTCCGCAACTAGTCAATATACAAAAATGTTTGCGAACAGTCGATTTTGAGAATATTGGTGATAACACACATAACACATTCTTTTTCATGCTTGGGAACTGGTCTCTTGGTGCGTATTTTAAGAAGGATTCTATTGCAATGAGTTTTGAATTTTTAACATCTAAGAAATGGCTTAATCTTCCTTTAGATAAATTAGCATTTACTGTCTATAAAGGTGATGCAAAAATAGAAGCAGATGAAGCAGCAGCTCGGTATTGGGAATCGCATGGTGTCAGCAGGAAACGAATTGCATTTGTAGGCAAAGATAACTTTTGGTCAGCTGGTGAAACAGGTCCGTGCGGTCCAAGTACGGAAATATTTTACTGGTCGGGTAAGGGCGATGCACCTGCAGAATTTGATGCTGAAGATGAGACCTGGGTTGAAATTTGGAACAATGTCTTTATGGCATATAATAAGGATTCAGATGGAAATTTATCAAATCTTCCCGCAAAGAACGTTGATACTGGCATGGGATTCGAGAGAACCTTTACCACTATTATGGGAAAGGAAAGTGCGTACGAAACAGCATTGTTTATACCTGTTATTGAGAAGATTGAGAAACTATCTCACAAGAAGTATGAAGAATCTAAAAAGGAAATGCGTATTATGGCAGATCACATCAGAGCGGCAGTGTTTGTGCTAGGTGATGCAAATTATGTTGTTCCCTCGAATGTTGATCGTGGGTATATTTTGAGGCGGTTAATCAGACGAGCTATCCGTTATGGAAAAATGCTGGGGATTGAAGGGTCTTTTACATCCCAATTAGCGACGACAACTATTAAGATCTATGATGACATCTTTCCTGAATTACAAGAAAACAAGAAACGTATTCAGGAAGAATTGCAGAAAGAAGAAACCAAATTCGCACTAACGTTAGAGAAAGGTCTTAGAGAGTTTGAGAAGATGGCGGCACGTGCTGATGTCATTTCAGGAAAAGACGCATTCCTACTGTTTCAAAGTTATGGCTTTCCGTTAGAAATGACACAAGAGTTAGCGTTGGAACAAAATATTACCGTCGATGAAGTTATCTTTAAGGAAGAATATACAAAACATCAAAAACTCTCACGAACGGCAGCAGGTGGCAAGTTCAAAGGTGGTCTTGCAGATAATAGCGAAGAAACAGTACGACTCCATACAGCTACCCATTTGCTAAACGAAGCATTACGTCGAGTTGTCTCAAAAGACATTCAACAACGTGGTTCTAACATTACACCAGAACGGTTACGGTTCGATTTTAATTTTGATCGAAAGTTAACATCAGAAGAAGTGAAAGCGGTTGAGGATGAAGTCAATAGAGTTATCAAAAAAGGGTTGCCAGTGAAGCGTGAAGAACTTTCATTCGAGGAAGCGAAATTACTCGGAGCACAAATGGAGTTTGGTGTCAAGTATGGGGAGAAGGTTTCAGTCTATTTCGTCGGTGATTATTCAAAAGAATTCTGTGGCGGACCGCATGTCAAGAATACAAAAGAGATTGGCAAATTTAAAATTGTAAAAGAAAAAAGTAGTGCAGCTGGTGTTCGTAGGATTAAAGCTGTTGTTCAATGAGCCCTTCTACAATATCAATATACAACTCATGCATTTCTGGTGCCATACATCCTAAGACATGGCCGTATCCTTCCACGATAACATTGGTGCCAAATGGATCTGATCCTTGATGTGGCGGCATTAATTGATCACGTGTACAGGTTACAGTTGTGACAAGATCTTTGAGTTCTTTTCGTAGTGGTTTTCGGAGTGCAACGTTTCGTTGCAAGCCTTCTGATGTCGTGATGTCATCCATGTCATGCCACTCACCAACTGATTTAAGGAATCGTTGCCAAAAATTGAGTGGTTTAGCGCCATTTGTATTTGCGGCTGATAAGACGACTTTCGTTTGGTTTTCTGTCACATATGCTTTCAATTCTGGATCGTACAATAGTCCATCTCTAAAATGATCTGCCGCAGTGCTATGTCCTATTAACCCATGTACATGTGCACCTTTTTCTGCAACTTGTTCTAAAACTGGTTTGAAATGTGAATTTAATGCAACTTTTGAATCAGTTTCATCTCGATATGTTGGTGCAATAAGTTTGTATTCTCGTGCTCTTGCTAATGGTATAACTGGTGCAAAAATGTTACCCGAAAGACCAATACCATGACCATATACTAGTACTTTATCTTCCTCTTCTAAACCTGCAATAACTTTGTCATTATGCTCGTCAAGATCTCCTTTTTGTAATTGTAGGAGTCTAAGACCTTGTCTAATTGTTCGTGGTGCATCTCGCCAACTGCTTCTTTGTACATATCTTTCAATTCCTTCATTACCTTCTATTATTGTGTAGGTTGGTTTGTGTGAAGGTTCAATTGCATATTGAGGTGCTGTTGCGTTCATAGTGGATTAAAAACGTGATTCCTTTATATTTGTTACTTCTGAGAAGTTAAAATATGCACCGGCTGGGATTTGAATACCTGGATATAAAGCCAAAACTTCATATCTCCCAGGTCACAGCCTTGGCAAGGCCGTATACTAACCACTGTACTACCGGTGCACGAATGATCAGAAAAGTATGTGATTAATAAAGTTTACTAAAATAAAAAAAAGAAAAAATTTTAGTTTCGTGCTAACACGAAGACTGCTTTCAATGCCACGATAATCGTTGCTGGTACGAACAATGTTAAAATTCCTCGTAATACGTTACTGATTACTGGTGCAACACCTTCAAAGACACCCACTTGGATCCCTAAGAATGATACTAACACAAGCACAGTTCCTGTTGTTAAAAATGCGCTCACTTCTCGTGCACCAATATTTAACAATCCTACAACGACACCTAACAAGAATACAACCCATAACATAGTTGCTTGGTACTCACCTGTAAATCCTAGACCTAATAGTACTGCTAAAATGACTCCTACTAAGAATGACCAACTACCTAACGTGTTACCTGGATGAGCTGCTGCTACTACTTTTCGTCTTGCCACTGTCTATCACCTCTTTTTCCCTAAACTAGGAACATTATGTTCAAATGATTATTTTTTGGTTTATATGTGTTTCTGTTTTGGTGTATTTAGTTCTATACATAGTGACCGCCCCATTGTGAGGAAGCTAATTACAAAGTATGAACGAAATGTAAGCCGAGCATACGGAACGTATAGTAAGTGAGGCGCCAGAGACAATTCACCTTGGCGGTCATTTTTTTCTAACATAATACGTGCTGTTTTTTCACTTGGTAGGTAACACAAAGGCATATAAGGTTCATTTTTTTACCTAGCTACATGTCATGGTTTAACTTATTTAGAAAAAAAAGTGATATGTCAGCTGAGACAATACGAAATCACCTACTGTATTTCACAAATCATTTTTCTAAAAAGGATATGGAAATTGCCCTCGCAATTCTCAATCAGATAGAGAATGCACGAACTGCTGGCCAATTAGAAGAAGCAGGTGCCGCAATTGATGCGTTTAGAGACACAAAACGAACATCTTCTTTCTATAAATCTGTCGGATTGGAACAAATTAACAAGGTTTCTGAGATGCTTCATGAATTTATCCAAGTGAAAGAAAAAGGTATGGCAAAGGCAGCATGATTGTGTTGAGGTATTTCTGAAAATATAAGAAAGAAAAAAAATTATGCGCTTCGTCTGTACGCTTCTTGTTTGCGATGCACAGTCTCAACCATTTTTTGAGTTGGAACCAAAACGGTTTCGTCACCTTGTTGAACGAGATCTAGGTATCCTTTATCAGCCATTCCATGTAATTCGCGACTCAGAACTCCTGCTCCGTTAGGTCCAGAAAGATATATGACAGTAACGAGAGGACTACATTTTTCTATTGGTTTTGGTTCTTCACGGACTGGTTCTTCAACAGGTGCTCCTCTGCCAAATTTTCTCAAAACAGATTCATATGCTCTTGCAACACGCCCTGGTCTTGGTTTGTCAAATTCTGTTCTTCGTCTTTCATTTTCTGCATGCATATCTTTTAACTCGTCCTGAAGTTCTTCTGTAAAGGATCGGTATGACACGCCAACCCACTCTCCTGCATTGTGCGCTCTCTCAATTAATCGAGCACCAATGTCTTCATATTCGGCATGAGCTAATGTGGAAGGTAATACCCATCTTCCATACCCAACTTGATTTGGTTTGATATCAATTGCTTTTGTTGCTGCACTGGTATACAGCCCATCTGCGATTTGTTCTAATTCTGTCATTTTGTATTCTCCTAATATTGTTTTATGTGGTATATCTTTCCATTTTTATAAAACTTGCGTAGATTTCTTACTGTCAAATAATGACAATTCACTTTTCCCACACGAATCTTTATAAAAAACCAACTTATTTTCTACTGTATGGTAATAAAACAAAAACCAACTGCACCTGATTACCATGGTGCAATCTTGTATTCACTTGGTTTCGGACTTCTTGCAGCCTTATTGTGGTTCGCCGTTGTTGTTGTAACAGGATGGCAATTTGGTATCGTGGCAATTGGAGTCGGAGCTGCATGTGGATATGGTGTCTATCTTGGTTCGAAGAAACATACAGGAATGAACTTACAGCTTATGGCTGCTGGGTTCTCACTCATTGCGATCCTTGTTGGTGAGTATTTGATTACGAATCATTTCACGTATCAATATATCACGCACGAGTTAGGTGAGCAAACGATGTATTTCCTTCATTTTTGGCCAATCGTGCAAGAAACGTTTTACTTCGTTGTCGCAGAACCATTAACACTTTTGTTCTGGGCGATTGCAATTTATACAGGCTTTGCAATTCCACGAGATAAAGACACTGAATAATTTTTTTTCTTTTATTTTTTTTAATAGGAAAACTTAATAAACAGCTTCTTAATCTAACGTCTATCCCCCCTTAGTTCAGTGGTTTAGAACGCTCCGCTGTAGAAGTCCTTTTGATGTGCCCTAACGGCTGTGATGATAAAGGACCAGCGGTGACGGAGAGACGTCATCTGACGCTCCAAATCCCCGGTTCGAATCCGGGAGGGGGGACCATTTTTCTACTTTTCTTCCACTAACTTCTTAAACCAATACAAAATCCCTCCAAAATGGACAAAATCATCCTTCAAGAATGCTCATTTCAGGCACATATAGGCGTCTCAGACGACGAACGAAATACGAAACAAGAAATACTCATAGACATAGAACTACACACAGACATCACAAAAGCAGCAGAGTCGGACAATATTGATGATACAATTAATTATAGTGCTGTACACAGTCTCATAAAAGAAAAAATAGATGAAAAACCATACAAATTGCTTGAAACGTTAGCAGAAGAGCTCGTAACAACTCTTTTTACCCAATTTTCTGTAGAAAAAGTAACAATTAGGGTAATGAAATCACTTCCAAAGAAGAACATTAAATATGCTGCAGTTGAGATAGAACGGGCAAAATAACTCTAAAAACAGTATTATATGCATAAATCACCACAAGCTTTATAAACGAACCGCCATTTTTCCAGATTTCATGGCACAAAATCTTCTTTATCTTCGTCGGTAACAATGAATATAGAGAAGGTGCTATGACTAAGAGGTGCCCTGGTGGTGTAGCTC
>NZBO01000074.1 GCA_002686315.1 archaeon
CAACCATGAAAAACCTTCACACATTAAATATTAGAGGTAATGATATTAGAACAGAAGGAGCACAACAGATTGCAACCATGAAAAACCTTCAAACACTAAATATTAGATATAATCGTCTTCGAACAGAAGGAGCGCAACAAATTGCAACGATGAAAAACCTCCATACACTAGATATTGGATGGAATGGTCTGGGACCACAAGGAGCGCAACACATTACAACGATGAAAAACCTTCAAACACTAAATATTGCAGATAATGGTATTGGATCAGAAGAAAGAGAAATACTACAAGCAATGGGTTTGAAGGAATTGATTTTTGAGTGATACCTCATAAAAGTTCTCTTTTGTCTGACCAAACTGCCCACAATTCACCCAAACAACTTTTTCAAAAAGCTAACAATCGGTTTCTCTTCCTTCAACTGCTTTACCAACTCTTTCTGTTTCTTCGATAACTTCTTAGGAACTTCAATATGCACTTTCACCATCTGATCGCCCGTTCCAGACCGTTGCAAACGAGGTAACCCTTTTCCTTTCATACGCAAAATAGTTTCTGAATCCGTTCCTGCAGGAATCTTCAACTCCGCTGTTCCATTGATCGTAGGAACTTCCACCGAATCACCAAGTACTGCCTGTGAAAAACTAATTGGAACAGTGAGATGTAAATCATCGTCTTCACGTACAAAGACGTTATGCCGCCGAACAGAAATTTGCACATATAAATCACCTGACGGACCACCATTTCTGCCAACTTCCCCTTCCCCCGGAACACGTAACCGCATACCATGATGCACTCCCGCAGGAATTTTGACATCAATTTCTTTCTTCTTCCTCACAAGACCTTCACCACTACAATCAGAACACGAATCTTGTGGTAATTGCCCTTTACCGTGACAATAAGGACACGCACCTGTTTGTTGAAATAGCCCAAACGGTGTTCGTTGTGTCTTCTTCACAGTTCCAGTACCGTGACAATGATGACATTCCTCAAAATTCTTGGCACCTTTCCCGCTACATGTCACACAGCTTTCCATCTTGTTAAGTGGAATGGTATGTTCTTTCCCTGAAGACACATCTTCCAACGTAATGTCTGTTTCATATAATAGATCTGATCCACGAGAAGCGCGCGTACTCCTCCTTCCACCGCCGCCAAACAAGGAATCAAATACATCGCCAAACCCACCGCCACCAAATTGTGACATAATATCAGAAAAATCGTACCCTTGAAATCCTGAACCGCCAGCACCACCTTCAAATGCGGCAGAACCAAACTGGTCGTATTGTGCACGCTTTTTCTCATCACCTAAGACAGCCGCGGCACTATTAATTTCTTTAAATTTCTCTTCATACTCCTTTTTCTTCTCTTCTGGCGCACGATCAGGATGATATTTCATCGCTAACTTTTTGTACGCTTTCTTAATTTCCGCTTTCGTTGCACCTTTCTTCACGCCAAGTAATTCATAATAATCAGTCATTGTTGTGCCTCTATTTTAGCTTTTAATCCATCTGGTGAATACCTTAATTCAGTAAATAACTTGTTTTCATAGAGCCGTAATTCACTGATATCATCTCGAAACTCATTGATATGATAGACTTCTTTACAATATGCAATACGGTCATCTAATGAAATGATTTCATCCCGTAACACCCGCCAATCAACATAATGAACTAACATTTCCTCAGGCGATTTATCTCGTTTGTGATGATTGCTACAATCACGAAGTGATACTGCCAATTCCGGGAATCTATCTTTAAAAACCTCATACGCTACTTCAGATTCATACATTCCTTTATACTCAGAACGCAGTTTCCTATGCATTGCTACTTCTCTCTCGTTTGGTTCATACGGATGGTATTGATTACCTCCGATCTTATCAAGCACTACAACTTTAAAGATATCATGTAACAGTGCTAATGGGGCAACAAACGAGACATCAACCTCCATCCCTTTCTTCTTCATCTCATTAGCCAAAAACACGGCAACTTCCTGCACCTTTTTACAATGTGCAACAATGTTACGAGGAACCGCAAACTCGTCAAAGTATCCTAAAGCCTGTTCTTGCGTTGGGAGTTTCATGTCCATGGTATCATTCATCTTATATTTAATTGTATGGAAAAATAAAAAAATGAAAGAATTTATTCCTTCTTCTCGTCAGCCTTCTCAGTAAATTCTGCGTCGACAACGTTCTCATCTTTCTTTCCCTTGTCATCGCTGCCTTCCTTACTGTCTCCGGATTTCGCTGCCTCTGCTTGTGCCGCTTCCTGGTACATCTTCGCACCAATTTCTTGCACAACTTTGTTCAACTTCTCGATTGCTGCGTTAATTGCATCTGCATCACCCGATTTACGTGCTTCCTCAACTGCTGCAATTTCATCTTCTACTTTCTTCTTCGTCGCGTCATCTACTTTCTCCTTGAATTCATCAAGCATTTTTTTGCTTTGGTAGATGGTTGAATCGGCATTGTTCTCTGCATCGATTTTCTTCTTTTTCTCCTCATCAGCAGCAGCATTTTTCTCGGCATCTTCACGCATTTTGTTCAATTCATCATCACTTAAGTTTGAGGAACCTGTTATTTTGATGTTCTGTTCTTTTCCAGTTCCTTTATCTTTCGCGGAAACACTCAAGATACCGTTCGCATCTATGTCGAAGGTAACTTCAATTTGGGGCACGCCTCGAGGTGCAGGTGGTAACCCAACTAAATCAAACTGACCAAGAACTTTGTTATCATTGAACATACTTCGCTCACCTTGCGCTACCCGGATCGTTACCGCCGGTTGATTATCTGCCGCTGTCGAGAAAACCTGCGATTTTTTTGTAGGAATGGTTGCATTTCGTTCGATTAACTTGGTAAACACGCCACCAAGTGTTTCAATCCCGAGAGAGAGTGGAGTCACATCTAACAGAAGAACATCTTTAATATCTCCCGCCATAACTCCTGCTTGAATCGATGCACCGATCGCAACCGCTTCATCTGGATTCACTGACTTATCCCCATCCTTTCCCGTCACTTTTTTCACAAGTTCTTGCACGGATGGAATTCGCGTAGATCCACCTACAAAAATGACTTTATCAACAGGTTTATCCATGTTCGCATCTTTCAATGCTTGCTTCACTGGACCTTCAAGACGTTTCAAGATATCTGCAATTAACTCTTCAAACTTCGCTCTCGTGAGATCTTCCTTAATATGTTTTGGCCCATTCTGATCTGCCGTGATGAACGGGATACTTACTTCCACTTTCATCTTGGTCGATAATTCAATTTTCGCTTTCTCAGCTGCTTCTTTAAGACGCTGCATTGCTGTTGCGTCACTTGAAAGATCGATACCAGTACTTTTCTTGAATTTATCAACCAAATAATCAATGATAATTTGGTCAACATCATCCCCACCAAGCATGTTATCTCCGCTTGTGGACTTCACTTCAAAAATACCATCGCCTAACTCGAGGACAGAAACATCAAACGTCCCGCCACCAAAATCAAACACAAGGATCGTATGTTCAGTTTCTTGCTTATCTAACCCGTATGCAAGCGATGCTGCCGTTGGTTCGTTAATTATTCGTAAAACGTTAAGACCTGCAATTTTCCCTGCATTCTTTGTTGCTTGACGTTGCGCGTCGTTAAAATATGCAGGAACAGTGATAACTGCATTTTTCACTTGCTGACCAAGATACGATTCCGCGTCTTTCTTTAGTTTTTGTAATGTCATTGCAGAAATTTCTTCCGGTGTGTATTCTTTTCCATCCACTGCAACTTTTTCATTCGTGCCCATCTTTCGTTTAATAGATCTGATGGTATGCAATGGATCAACGATTGCTTGATTTCTCGCTACTTGTCCTACGATAACTTCACCGTCTTTAATATGCACAACACTTGGTGTCGTTCTTGTTCCTTCCGCGTTTGGTATGATGGTTGGTTTCCCACCTTCTAGAACTGCGACGGCGGAAAACGTTGTTCCCAAGTCTATTCCAATCGTTGCTCCTGTAATTTTAGTTTCTGATTTTGTTTCTGTCATTTTAATTATGCCTCCGTTGTGTTTGCTGTGTTTTCATTATTATTTTTCATCGTATCAGTTCCTTTTTTGCCACTCCCACCGCTTATCTTTACTTTCGCAGGCCGTAACACTTTATCATATAACATGTATCCTTTCACAAACTCCTCAATCACTGTATTTTCTTTTTCTTTACTTCCTACTTTCATCAACGCTTCGTGTCGATGTGGATCAAAGTCTTCTCCTACCACAGATAATTCTTGTACGCCATGATCTGTCAAAACTTTTGCAAGTTGTTTGTGAATCAGTTCAACACCCTTCTTCATATCGGCAATATTAGTCGCTTCCGCCTTCAATGCTAACTCAAAATTATCCATCACAGGTAAAATTGAAGAAAGCACTTTCTTACTTGCCATTTGAATAAATTCAATCTGTCTCTTCTCTGTTTGTTTCCGGAAATTCTCAAATTGTGCTTGCGTTCGTTTTGCAAGTTCAGTTAATTCCACTATTTTCTCTTTATCGGAGACAGGTTTCGTCTCAGATTGTGCTAGTTTTGATTTTTGTGTGTCTGCCATGTGATTGTCCACCTTCTGTTTTTCGTTGACTTTAAGTCGACGCAGTAGGCTTGAGAAGCAACCAATATATAAATCTTTTGGAAAAAGTTTAAAAATGAGCCCCACATCCACATAGCATGGCAAAGCGTATCACGATTCTGAAAGTTCGAAGGACGACAGAACCCAACGTGAACCAAGAATTACAGTGGCTTGGCAATTCATTAGGGTTATTTAACGTCCGTGATAAAGATAGCAGTTGTTTTCGAGTCTTCATCACACTGGTGAGGAGTGCAAAGCATAACGAAACACTTCCCTCTGATGACATAGCTGAACGACTTAATTTAAGTCGAGGTACTGTCGTGCATCACTTAACCAAACTCATGAATTCTGGCATCGTTATTCGAGAGAAAGGTGGCTACATCCTTCGTGAACGTAACTTACAAAGCGTCATTAAGGATATTCAATCAGATATGGAGAGAATGTTTTCTGAATTGCAAGAAGTTGCGAAAGAGATCGATGAGAGATTAGGGTGAATTGTGTTTTTCACCTAAAAAAGAAGAATATATTAAAAAGAACACCCTATTTTTAGCTAAAGGTTGGTTCTGAAGTGTTCTAGAGAATTAAATGAATATAGATATTGGATGGGGAAGAGATTTCAAAATAGAAGAAGACCAACCTACAAGTTATTTCTCCACACGGGATTTTTTCTTACGAATGGCAAGAGTGAGTAACTTTGCGTTGTTGCACAAAAGTAGACTCGATGAATTTAACAAAAAGGAGCCCCTTGCAGCGATAGTTGCGAAAGCAATAGATGGAACGGATCCATCCGAGGACCTTAAACGACTGATTCGTTCTGATTGGGAAACATACCTCAAACTACATGCAAGTGCAAATGGCGGCGAGTTTCCAGAGATCCCTACAGAAGCAGAGTTAGCAAAACTAAGAACAGAAATATATCACCCCCGCACTCTTGTAATGACGTGTCAAGAAGCCGACCTAAGTGATGTATATGCTGACATTGCAGTAACACATCCTTCATTACACTCCTGGTTTGGAAGTACTGAAAATAACACCAGATTATGGAGAGGTTTTGGACCTCAAGCCGCATTCGATGAATTTGTTGGGCAAGGAGGTGAAATTATAGGAGGACCTCATGAATTAAAAAACGTTCTTGGAGATCTAGCGTACAAAGATGGTGTTCTTCATGAAGTTGACCAGAGGTTTGGAAGAACGTTTCTCCACGAACCAGCAGCAGACACATGGTTTAGAGCATTAGAACACCCTCGCATCATACAAAAAATTCCTGCAAGCCATGAATGGCAAACTGAAATAGGCGCACCAATAGTGAGGGATAAACCAGTGTACAACGAACCAGAAGAAGTTAACGGAGATCCAAAAGAGTTGCGGTTTGTGAAAGAACAAATAGAACCTGCCTTTAGAGAAGCAGAAGAGTTAGGGTTACAACCATTTTTTTCACGTATATGGATTGGCGATCGGAATAAAACAGGAATAATGGATGCAACAAATATTAGAATGTATCGCTCTAAGGGAAAAACTGTTGTTGATTACTATAATTTAGGACTCGTGTTAAACTCCGGACATCCAATGGCTGGAGGAGGCGTATCACCGACAAATCTTGCATGGGTTTTTACAATGCTTTTTCCAACAGAAGTAATTGCAGATTTACATGCCCAATACCACGATGCATTCTCTTCACTCACACCAGAAGATAAAGGATACCACGGTATTAAACATAAAGCAAACGCCTTACGCCTGGCATATAACCTCACCAACACCCAAAGGTAAAGAACCTAAACCATTCATTTTCTAATCTAATGATTACTCCATAAACAATTTCTCAACAACCAACACAACAACAAACCCAACAACACCAGACAGTAATACCCATACACCAAACCCACCACTTCCCTGAATTTGCACCACGGGAACCCTAAGTGCCCCAAGCATCAACCCAATTAAGAAAATCATCGTTAAATCTTTGTAGTGATGTAACAATTTGTCAATCGCTTTCGAGAACCCAAGAAGCCCAACGATCGCACCACCAATAAACGTCATAACAACAGGAATGTTGTACGAATGCAATGCAGCAACCACATATTGATATTGACCGAGTAGCAATAAGATAAATGCCCCAGAGATACCAGGTAACAACATCGCACTAATTGCAATTACCCCCGATAAAAAGATGATTGGAAGCGAGTGAGATGCCTGCACTGCAGTCGCACCTGCAATAACATATGCCACTAACGCGCCAAGGAGTAGAAACACACTTTTTTTCATTGTTAATTTCCCACTTCGTCTCAATAAGACCAACGACGACGCCAAAATGAGACCAAAAAAGAATGCATATGTCATTGCTGTATACGACGTAAGCAAGACACCCATAAATTTTGAGAACAAAAATATGGCAATACCAATTCCCAGTGCTAATGGAATCAAGAACGGAAAATCAATCTTTTTGAATACTTTGTTGGATTCACTCCATTTCCCTTTCAAAAACAAAGAAATAAATGTAAAATCAACGCGACTTATCGCATGAATAAGACGGTGATAAATGCCAGTAATTAACGCTAACGTCCCGCCACTAACACCAGGCACAACATCTGCCATACCCATTAGGAGACCACGAATAAAAATTGCAAACCACTTCATACGAGATAAAGAGAGAAACGCTATTTAAATGTTTACACACGTATTGCAGAAATGGCAACACAACTTTTGCACACCAGAAAATTGAAGAGAACTACACGTCTTGTGACAAGTTGGACATGTAAACGATGTAAGTTTCATCTTAAAGATTAGTACCATAAACGGAGATATATAAAGATTATGGAGTACTAGAAAGGAATAAGATTTTAGGAGTAGAAAACATCAAGGAACCATAAACAAAAATGCTGTAATAGTAGAAAAAGAGTAAGAAAAAAATTAATCAGATGCCAATTGCCAGATTGCTTTAAGACCAACGATGATCGCGCCTGGAACAACAAACACCACAATGTTACTTAAGATTGATCGCAGATATAACCCTACACCAGGAATGAGACCCAAGTTAACAATACCTGCAAGCATTAACGCGATTGCCGCTACCAAAAATGGTGTCGTTTCTTTTGCAGTCAAGTTGAACAAACCAACGATCGTTCCTAAGATTACAAGTGTCGTTACCAATACTTCCGGTGCAATAAGGTTTCTGAAAAATCCTGCAACAATTGCGATAAGCAATCCCACAAAGAATGTATAATGTGCAAGTCTATGAATTTCCATATCCGCGATAGAACCTGCGGTTGAACTTGATCTCCTTGATTGTGAACGTTTTGTCGTACGTGCCATGTACATATCACCTCTTTGTCGTTACTAAATATTTTGAGTATATAAATGTATCGGGTTATAGAGGTAGTTTTATATATGTTACAGAGGTAGAAACAAACATGCAATTCACACTCACTAAATGTAAAACGAAAGCAGCATATTCTGCGAAGTTAGTAAAGCAGGGAAAGCTAGATTTGAAAAAAATTACAAAGGAGTTTTCTGTTATGTTAGAAACACCAATTTTACTTGTTATCAAAGAGCAAGATGTTGAAATTATTGTTCATGGGTATGGTGAATTGTTATTTAAGAGATGTACTAATGTTGCAAAGATGAGAAAGATTGCAGAAAAAGTGTATGAGATTGGGATGAAGCACTAGTCACAATTTTGTTCTTTTTTTGTCCAGTGTAAGACCTCCCCTATCACACAAATTTTCCCATTTCAGAAAGTGATTTAAAAACCACTCCCGCACTGGTCAAGTTCAGGTAGAAGTTATAAACAATCAAATGTTGCATTTAAATTATAATGAAAATGCCAATTATGAATGATGAATACGCAGAGTTACTTGGAATCATGACAGGCGATGGATGTTTGTCTCACACCGGAAAAGCACGTTACATTTACATTGCAGGCCATAAACAAGACGATTGGGAGTACCATCACAACATTACCAAAGTCTTATTTCAGAATTTGTTCTCAAAAGAAATCAACATCAAAGAAAGAAAAAATGAAAATACATTATTCATTAAATTCTCAGATAAAGTAATTTTTAATGAACTTTCCAAATTTATTCCTGTTGGAAAAAAATATGATTCCCTTGAAATTCCCAACATGATTTTGAAAGATGCTTCATTTTTCTTTGCATATGTTAGAGGATTAGTAGACACAGATGGTTGCATCATTTTTAGTAAACAACATAGAAAAACACCATATTATCCAAGGATTGAACTTACAAGTAAAAGTAAACCTTTTCTCATCTCAATTTTAAGTGAATTAAAAAAACATGAATTTTACGGATCTGTAAGTCACAAAGGAAAAAGTTGCTACAGGTTAGAACTCCCTGGATTCAAAAATTTGAAAAAATATCAGGAACTAATCGGCTTCAGTAACCCAACAAAAAGGAAAAAGAGCGCCCCCAGTCAGATTTGAATTCGTCGATTAGAGAAAGTCTAATCTCTGACGATCCGATGGTCTCTTCCCGTAAAGGATAACAGCCATCTGCTCTAGACCACTAAGCCATGGGGGCACAGTTGAACTTAGAACCACCTCATTTATAAAGATTTCTCCCACAAAGACCATATGCAAATATCAAAAGGAATTAACATAGTCGACACCTCCCTTTTCATCCAAAAAGAAAAGATCCTTATCATCAACGATCTCCATATTGGGTATGAAGGAGAACTTCATAAGAAAGGTATTCTTGTTCCCAGATTTCAGTTGAAAGAAATTCTTATAAAACTTCAAAAAATACTAAACAAAACAAAACCTAACATAATCCTCATCAATGGTGATTTGAAACACGAATTTGGCGGTATTAGCAAGACAGAATGGCGTGAAGTACTTCAATTTCTTAACTTCCTGTTGATACGAGTGAAAAAAGTAATCATCATCAAAGGAAATCATGATCCCATCATTCAACCAATTGCAGATAAACGGAATGTGGAAGTTGTAAACCAATACCAGATAGGAGATACAATCATCGTCCACGGTGATGAGATTATTGACACTGATGCTAAGAGAATAATTATTGGTCACGAACATCCCGCAATAAAAATACATGACCATAGTAAATGGGAAAAATACAAATGTTTTCTGAAAGGAAAATGGAAACGAAAAGAATTGATTGCAGTCCCTTCATTCAATCCGTTAGTAGAAGGCACAAACATTTTGGAAGGACGAATGCTTAGTCCGTTCCTAAATGATATTAGCAAATTTAATGTGTACATAGTAAATGAACAGGAAGCGTTTGATTTCGGGAGGGTGAAGGATATTCTTACAAAAATGTCATAATTACTCCATCATCGGTTCTTCCTTCGTATATTTCTCATGCACGGGATGATCTGAGTCATCTATCTCGATTTCGTCACCCTTCTTTTTCTTCTTCCGTTTCTTCTTCTCTTCCTCAGTTTCAAACGGTTTCATCTTGCCCTCGCTTTCTTATTATACTCTTTCTGCTTGGCGCGATGGTAGGAACAGAACACTATATTTTTCAACGCTTTCCGTTTGCAACGAACACACACACCTAACTTCATTTTAGCAGTATAGGTACTGCGCCGCTCTTTGTTCAATCGCTTCTTATTAAGATGATAAAATTTGAGAAATCTATTCTTGTACTCTTTTTTGCGTCGAAATAATCGTCGTAACATCTACACAAAGAAAATTTGTTGAGTTTATAATTGTTTAGTTTTGTGACATAATAGACCACGAAAAGATATATAAACATGGGATATATACGTCATATCATGCCAAAGAAGGATCCAAAAGAGAGAATTATTAGAGTTTTTAAAAAAACAAGACGAGCCTTCTTACTAGAATACACGTGCGCAGGATTCGTTATTTTTCTTCTCGCACTCGCAAAAATGAAAGGAACAGCATTGCCAAACATTGTGTATTATCCCGCATTTGGACTTGTTGGATTTGCAGTATTATCAGCGGAATGGTCTCGTATCATAACACGATATAAAGTAAAAGAAAACAAGATCGAAATCGTGAAAGGTATCATAAAACAAAATAAAAAAAATGTCTATTTTCACCCGCTTGGATTCGTGCCTGATTTAAATGTGGAACAAAGTAGAATCCAGCGACTTCTCGGATATGGAACTGTCTACGTGAAAGGAAATAACGAGAATTCGTTCGAAGTACGAGATGTCAGCAGACCACACAAAGTACTTTCAATGATTGAAAAACTGATTGATAAGAATAGACATGTATCAAGTATGTCAACTGCAGAAAAACGTAATTAAGATCCTAACTCTTTCTTGAATTGTAAATAGCGACCATAAATCCCGGACTTTCCAGCAACATAATTTTCCATGACGTCTGACTTCTTTCTCCCTTTCTTACGCTCGCCTGCCATTTGGTTCCGTACGTTCTCCCATGTAACGGGCAATCCTGCAGCCTGCGCTCTACGAACATATTTACGTGCACCTCCTGTTCCAAGGTGGTACGATGCAATTGTGATTTTAATACGATCTTCTTCCGTTGCAGCAATGCTAAATGCATCATACTTCGCTTTCATGAAACGTGCCATTGCCTCAACTGCTTTCTCTGGATTAAATCGGACATCATTTTGTGGAGTACATTTGAAACCTACGGCCTCAACATAGGTCGTTTTGGCACCTTTCGCACGGGCTTTCTTCTTCTCATTCTTACAACTTGTTCGTCCTTCATTTTTTTCAAGAGTGCAACAATTTGTTATCTCATTAGCAGGAAAATAACTTTTCGCAGTACTAAATAAAAACTGGCCCAAGCCGACGTCACCGGCAGGTCCAACAGCAAGTGGATGTAATCCTGATTCATAGGAACTAATTCCTTTCAATAATCCTGCTGAGATACCATGCTGTGCGCCATACTTCTTAAATAATTGATCGAAATCACTTTTTCCATACACAGCTTTATAGGCAATTGGTTCCACAAACGTTGTTTCTTCCTTTGACAATGGTTTATTTAGATAAATTGTTTCATAATGTAGAAATGCACCAGAACTTGGATCATACACTACATCTTTATCAAGTATAATCGGACTTATTTTCCGCCATGCTTTATCAATGTCAGATAACTGCTTAGTGTACGTTGAAGAGATGATTTCGATTTCAGCAACTTCTTCTTCACCAGGTACTTCTCGCTCAGGTTCTGAAGATACACTCGATGCCACCGGTTGTGGACGCGAACGTATACGTGCCGCTGTCTTCTGTGCCCATTCCTTCCCGCCAGCTGTAGTGAAATGAACTTTTTTCTTATTTAATTTTGTAGGATCACTCAGTTCTCTCGCATTAAGAATGGTACACTTCCCACCTATTTGCGCCGCAAGTAAGTCATAATATTTCTGCAAATTTTCTGCCAGATCAGGTCTTGTCATGGAAGGGGGACCCACCCAATAACACTGTCCTGCTTTGGCCGCAACCGCTGCCAAAGATGCAACTCTCCCTTCAATAGCCTTGCCAAGGTTACCTTCTGTTGTTGAAATATCATTTGTACCAAGAGTGATAATAACTATTGATGGGCGATGTTGATTTACAAGAGCTTCCAACCACGGAACTTTGTCTGTAATAGATTTTCCGCTCTTCCATCCCTTTAAATCTCGCGTTGTACCTTCCAACCAATCCTTAGTTGTCGCTCCCTCATAGCCATACGTGTAAATGGTAGAGCTAGATCCCAATATCTTATGTAGTTCTTGTCCATACGCTCCCGCAACATGTGAATCACCGACATGA
>NZBO01000075.1 GCA_002686315.1 archaeon
TTACATCATTATGGAGTGTATCTGGCGTTAATACTAGTCTCAACGAGAGACAACAATTGGATTATTGACATGCTTGCGTTTAAAGAGTTTCAACCACTCATTACCATTTTCGAAAGTGCCAATATTCAAAAAATTTTCCATGATGTGAGTTTTGATTTGCGAATTTTATCAACGCAACTTGATTGCAAACCCGTCTCAATCCTTGACACACAACTCGCTGCCCTTCTTCTTGGGAAAGAGAAAGTAGGGTTAGGTAATTTATTAGAATCATACTTCAACGTCCAAAAAGAGAAGAAGTTTCAACGTGTTGATTGGACGAAAAGACCAATGTCAGAGGAAATGCTTATGTATGCTGTGAAAGATACTGCATACCTTCTTGAACTAACAGACAAACTCATATTGGAATTAAAAGAAAAAGGTCGTTTGGAATGGTGGAAGCAGGAATGCCATCATCTTGAAGAACTCGACTGGCCACTGAAAGAGCAAGATTACATTGATTTGAAAGGAGCCAAGGCCTTACAACCAAGAGAGAGGGCAATCTTAAAAGCACTCTTTTACAAACGTGCCGAATTGGCGGAACAAGTAGATAAACCTGTTTTCAAAGTATTTCGAAATGTGCAACTTATGAAATTTGCGACACATCCACCATACTCTGTTGGTGCATGGAAATCGTTACGTGGCGTGCATCCATTGGTAAAAAAACATGCTGATCAGTGGCATGCAGTGGTGCAACAAGCACGACGGGGACCTCTTGATATCTATGAAAGAGGAAAACATTCTAAATTGTCAATGAACCAAAAAGAGAAGATTACTGCCCTTACTGATGCACGTAATTCCTTAGCAGAAAAGTTGGGAATTAAAGGACATCTCATCATGAACAATGATCAAATACGATCTGTCATTGTTGATAAGAATTTTAATTCATTACGTGAATGGCAGAAAGAGTTGGTGAAGAAACATCATCTTTTATAAAGCAAGGAATTATCAACTAAAATAATGAGTGATTGCAAAGCAGTACGTGAAATAGTACCTGGCGAACTTGAGTTGTTGAGTAAAATTTCTATCACGAAAAGAACTGAAGATGGTAAAGAGGAAACGAGGCACCTTTATTACGGAGGGATTGATTCATGTATTGCAACTGAGGGCAAGGAAAAAGGACAAGAAGTTAAGGGAATACGTATTTTTCATTCAGTTGAAAATGGAAAAGGAAAGCTTAATGCTACCAGCCATTTAGATTCCTACAGAAGAGATGAAAAAAAAGGTTTGTTACAGCCATTTGAACCTACAGATGAAGTACCTGCCCAATTTTTTTACAAACCAGGATGGTGATTCTGTTGGAGGCTTGTTTGTATGAATAAAATGAGATAGTACTTTTATAAAAAACAAGAAAATTGTTGTTGTATGAACACATTTTCACATGGCATTTTAGAATGGTATAACAACAACAAACGTGACCTTCCGTGGCGTACAGATAATTCTCCCTACCGTGTTCTCATCTCTGAAATTATGCTCCAGCAAACGCAAGTGCCGAGAGTAATAGAAAAGTTTCATGAATTTCTCATGTTATTCCCTACTTTACGGAATTTAGCAAACGCATCAAAAGCAGATGTCATTAAAGCATGGAGTGGGCTTGGATATAACAGACGTGCATTACTGTTACATAAGTTTGCGCAAGTTGTGGTAGAAAAACATGACGCTATCATTCCGTCAACACCTGAAGAGTTAATTGAACTTCCAGGTATAGGTCCCTACGCCGCAGGAAGTATTGCATCATTCGCATTCAACCTTCCTGCTCCCGCTATTGATGTCAATGTGCGTCGTATTTTCCACCGCTATTTCGATGGCAAGGATCAAGGTAAACTTGGAAGTAAAGAAGAAGAACGAGTATTGTTTTCTGTGGTGAAGGATTCAATACCTGACAACAAAAGTTGTGATTTTCATAATGCGTTAATGGATTTTGGATCACTTGTGTGTAAAAGAAATACTCCTTTATGTACTGGCTGTCCTTTATTTTCTTCTTGTAAATTTGGCCCTTTGTATGATCAAGATAAGGCCACATTACACAAAGTTATCAAGGCAAAGGAGAAAGGTGTTACAGAATTAGGAAGACATGTACCAAATAGAATTTTTCGTGGTCGTATTGTAGAATGGGTGCGGAAGAATGAAAATGTTGAAATTAGTGTGACTGACTTAGGGTCTCAAATTAAGAAAGATTTTAACAAGGAGGAAGAATGGTTATTGATGTTAATAACAAAGTTACAACAAGACCATTTACTTACATTTGCAGAAAAAAACGGAAGTATTAAATTAGAAATAGCCAAATAAGAAAGAATGAAACCATCATACACCTTCATCGATCATACGGCAGACGTCTTATTTGAAGCGAAAGCCGAAACGAAAGAAGAACTCTTTGCACAATGTGGGTTAGCATTAGAAGAAACGCAAGTTAATCTTGCAAAGGTAGAGCAGAAAGTAACACAAGAAATTACTGGCGAGAATGAAAAATTAGACCGATTATTGTTTGATTTCTTAGATGACGTCTTATTCTATAAAGATGCAGAACTACTTATTTTTAACAAATTTGATATTACAATTACCAAAGATGAAACATACAAATTACATTGTATCGCCCATGGCGAGAAGTTAGATCATCAAAAACACGAACCGAAAGTGGATGTGAAAGCCATTACGATGCATCTGTTTGAAGTGAAAGAAATTGATGACGGTTTTTACGCGAAAGTGTTAGTTGATATTTAATCACGTGATGCTTGAAATCTACTCTCGCTACTTACTGGATTTTCTTTTTGTAATTTCTCGATAGCGCTGGTGAGTGCATCTTCCACTGATTGAGGTTTTCGCATAAAAAAAGAAAGTACCCTTATTAATATCTATTGGTTAAGAAGTCTAGAAACGATCTCTTGGAGTGGGTCTTTTACTTTACGTGGCAGCGTTGGTTGTTGAGACATTCCGTACTTTATCTCTCTGTTTGGTAACTCTCTTAAGCCATATTTCACTTCTTTTTTTGACATATTTGGTATTAGGCCTGTATATAGAGGTGTTGCAACTGATGGGAGGGACGTATAGTCTTGTTGAAGACGGGCTCCTAACGAGAGGGCATACGCTGCGTCAGGTGTTTTCTGAATCCCTAAACTTGCTCCATATGAATTACAATGCATTTTTCAAAACTGTGACAGTATTGTCACTATTTCTACTTAGAAGACGTTTTCAAATTTAAGGTTTTTCCAACAAAGTGGGACAAAAAGGTCAAAAGGAGAGTTAGGTCTTGGTTAAAATTAGTATGAAAATTAAAAAAGATAGCGGAGGATGGATTTGAACCATCGATCTCCGGGTTTCCGGAAGTGCTTACACACTTATATGAGCCCGGCGGATACTCCTAACTTTCCTACCCCGCTATATCATATGATGTTCGATCTTCCTTTAAAAAGCTTTGCCATTAGATCTTGTATTTCTCGCATATTTTTGTAAATCTTTCAAAATGTAAAGGGACAGTAAAACCTATCTCTTTGAATTTTTGGAAGTTTTCTTTTCGATAAACAGAAAGGCGATATTGAATAGTACCATATGTGCCTCCAATTCGTGGTTTAACATGCGATGTAATTCCTAACTGTAATAGCAAACTTTGGATATCTCGTGCATAGTCTTCAAATTTGGAAATAAATCTAATCTCTGATAATGATTTGAAAATACATCCTTCCATCGCAAATGCTTCTCGTAAATATGCTCTTTTTACTGAATTGGGTGACGTAAATAACCATTCCGGAGCTCTCATCTTCTGATCTGATTTTTTGAAGTCTAACACAAAATGTAAGAAATGACAAAGAACTGTTGAATTGGTATAACTTTCTAAAGCATTAGAAGTGTTCTTCATGAATATTTTATTCTTTATTCTAAACAATTCATTAATTGTATCTTGGAATAAAATATGTTTGTTGAAATCCTTCTTTTGTACGAAATAAATTCTTCGAATATCTTTGATCAAACTTCCGTCAGGCATTAAACCTGCCAACGATGCAATTTTTTCATCTAATATAAATGGGAGTTTGATTTGTATATTATTCTGGCACCGCGGTAATGAAAGTTCAACGATTCCATCTTCTTTTTCTTTGCAGATAAATCTTTCTAAATGTTCTTTTGTAATTGTTTGATAATTAAAGGTCATATACTTATGGTACAAATGCCCTTTATATTCTCTACCCGCACTTGACCAGTGGGTGTGTGCTGACTAAATAGCTTCAAAAAAAATGACCAGTGGGTAAAAGTTTATATACACCACAATAATAATCCACGTATGAAAAAAGAGGAACCTAAAAGAAGTTATGTAAAACCTATCCTTATCACGCTTGGTGTTCTTTTCTTTGTCTTTATCATCGTTATTCCCATTATGTTCATTGCACTTTCAGATATTCAAATTGGGAACGTTGCGGTCATTCCCGTGGAAGGAATCATTACCACGAACGGTGCATCATCGTTAACACAAGATACAATCTCATCTGCGGTGATCGTTGATTTTATCGAGAAGGCGAGTGATAATCCGTCTGTGCAAGCGATTATTCTTGAAGTTAATTCGCCAGGTGGTTCGCCGGTCGCGAGTGACGAAATTGCAACCGCACTCAAGAAAGTGGATAAACCAACTGTAGCTGTTATACGAGAAGTTGGTGCATCAGGCGGATACTGGATTGCAACAGCGGCAGATCATATCATTGCGAATAGAATGTCCATTACTGGTTCGATTGGTGTCATTTCATCCTACTTAGAATTTTCTGGGTTTATGGACGAATATGGTATTGGTCATGAACAGTTAATTGCAGGGAGAAATAAAGATATCGGGAGTCCGTTTAAGAAACTAAATGTTGAGCAGAAAGCAATCATGCAAGGTAAGTTAGATACACTCCACACGTTTTTTATCGATGAAGTAGCGGAAAATAGGAACATGGATCCTTCTAAAGTTAGACAATTGGCAACAGGTGAATTTTATCTTGGTATTGAAGCATTTAATTCTGGTCTTATTGATGCACTTGGAGACAGAGAAACGGCAGCTGCCTATTTGAAATCCAAAGGTATTACCGATCCTGATTACATCTATTATCAGCGTGAGGTTACGTTCTTTGAAGCACTAGCGGGTGCGTTTAGCGATTTCTCATTCCATGTGGGGCAGGGAATTGGATCGTTGTTCCATAGCCAAGAGAACGTGGTTATGTTTAGGTAGCTGTTTGTATTTATACGTTCGTTACAAACCATTACCCGTATGTTTTATAAATTATCAAATTCTTCTAAGTCTATGTATAAAAAGGGGCAAGTCACGATTTTTATTGTGGTTGGAATTGTGATTTTACTAGCTGTTGCGTCAGTATGGTTTCTTATTTCGTCTAATGAAACGATGAAAGCAGAGAGAGAAAAAGCACAAATCGATGCAGCACGTGGAATGAGTTCCTCCATCACACCGTATGTTGAATCTTGCCTTCACACAGTTGCGCAGCAGGGAACACATTTTATTGCAACGCGAGGTGGTCATTTTAACCTCCCTCCCGAATTCTTCAATGAATTCCCCCCAACTGCATTCTACATTTACAATGATCAGAAATTGGTACCAACCTTAGAAGATGTTGGAACGGAACTTTCAACGTATATTGATGCACAACTACAATATTGTCTCGATTTCACGTCGTTTACAAACTATGTTATAGAGACCGAGTCTCCACATGCAGACACGACTATTACAGAAAATACAATAACCGTTACACTTAGTCTTCCAACAACCATTCAGAAAGGTGAATCTACGGCTACTATAGAAAAATACAAAGTATCGTTACTAGAAAACAGGCTTGGAACTGCTATTCTTGTTGCGAATACCATTGTAGATGAAATAGTGAAAGATCCTGAAATGCTCTGTTTTTCTTGTATTTTTAACGTTGCATCTTCACATGACTTTGACGTCCTCATAGATTCCTATGATCAATCCACCTATCTTTTTCAGTTACAGGATCTTTCCGAGAATGATGCCTATATTTTTACGTTTGCGATACAATTGGAGGAAGTAAATGCGTAAATCATACAAAATAATACTCCACCTTTTCATCGTGCTGATTGTACTAACAACTATTGTCTTGTCGTCAGATCATGAAAACTCATATGATGACGCGCTTCTTGAAAACAAAGATTTTACTCTTGAATCGGGTGATTCGTTAGCAGCCGCGGATCTGCAAGGATTTACGGGAACGGCTAATTTAGGGCCTGGAACGTCTGCGGTTATGCCACCAAATTTTCAAGGCACTCTTGCACTGACAAATGCGAAAGTAACAATGCCCGGTGGCAGAGTTGTGACGGGAACTGGTACGTGTGATAGCACCGGCTGTTCTATTACGCAAGGAGAATCAGGATCAGGTTCTACAAAAGTTCATAATGGTGCTTTCCATGTAACAAATGATGGTATCATTAACATCGAAGGATCTGCAACGATTGGAGAAGGCGATACTGCAACGCAGGTTTCTAATGTTCAAATTGTTAAGTTTGAAAATGATGGCACATACCTTGCAAATGTCGAAGAAGGTTCTGTCCTTGCAGGTGTGACGGTAGGTAGTGCTGGTTCTATCGTGTTTGATCCTAAGTCAAACACTGTTACACCTTCGGTAAGAGAAGGTGATGTGTTCATAATACAAAAAATAGATTACACCCTTTCGCCCGTAACATTACAACGTGATACTGTCGATATTCAGGTAGGTGAGGGTATGTATTTGACTAGTGGGTTTACCCAAATCGTCTTAGATGGTGATGGTTGTAGTGGGAATTGTCTTGCAATCACAGATACAACGCTTCAATTGAAAGGTGATGGATATACAATTAGATTTAATGAACACAACCCTGTTGTCAACATCTATAATGCAAATAAATTACGAGCTGAATATGAACGACGTCGGAATGAGTTCTTTACGAAATATAATATCCCTGAGAAAGAACGTGATCAGTTTAATTTTCTTCCAGTTGAATATCCTAATAGAAAGACGTTGAAAGTACCTGAAGCAGAACTTGAATTTGAGTGGAATGAAATAAAGAAATTGCAACGGGTTCTTCCTTCTCCAAGAATACTTGAAGTCGCGCTTACCGGAGGTGTTGTAAATATTGAAAATAGGAATGTCTATGACTCCCATTCAATTCAAGGGATAGATCCCAAATTATCTCAAGCAGCGAGAATTACCATTACTGGTGATTCATCGGATGAGTCTTGGGCTGATATTCTTACTGGCAGCACGTTGCTCCGTACTGGTAACAATGGTATTGGAAATTCACGACGAGCAGGAAGAGGTTTGCAACATTCTGCCATCTCTCTCGAACTTAACGTTGTTGATGACAACGGAAAAAGTGTGATTCGTGGGAAAGGAGGTGAAGAAATTAAGGTATCTGTTAATACTTTTGGTGGTGTTACATTTTCATCAACGGATGCTCGAGTTAACGCAATCGGGTTTCCATCATGTGGTTTTGGTGCTGACCAAAATCCTGGTTGTCGAGATGACTATTTCAGATATTCGCAAGAATTTACTTCTCAGCTCGCACTGAAGACAGCTCAAGATCAATATGAAAATAACAAAGAACGAAAACACGATTTCAGACCCGAGTACGATCAAAACTTGGATTCCATTTCACTTTTTTTATCTGATGATGGCGAAGGCATTGCGGAAACACAATTAGAAATATTACAACAACTTCCTGATTATACTTCTATAAAACTATTTGTCTCTTCCGAAGATCGGCAATCATATCTTCAAAAGACGCTTCCGCCAGGTCTCTACGATCGTATTACATTTGTGAAAGTGCCAAAAGGTCATCGCTTTAGTCCTTGGGCTCAGGATTATTCGGAAGGGGATAATTCCGTTCAAATTCTTCCTCTTACGTACTTAGGCGGTGGCTCTCGGAGAAATCCAGGTAAACCAGAAAACGATCTCGTGTATCAATATGAAGGGGAAGGTCTAGAAGTGCGACGTGTTCCTGTCGAATTTGCAGGAGGTAATGTGTATGTCACACGGAATAAAGCGGGACGAAAAATATTGCTTGTTGGCGGTGATTCTTATCTTGCGACGGAAAGATCTTATACAAAACTGGGTGAAACAATCACGGAAGAACGCTACAGGGAGGTAATGAGAACAACGTTCAACGTCGACGAAGTTGAAATTATCGCGACGAGAGATGCTGCTAATAAAATTCAACCTCAATCACGTAGTATTTTCCATATAGATCAAATGATGATTCCGTTAGATGATGGTGTTGTGGCAATTCCAGATGTCGAGGTAACACCACCAACATTAACAAAAGAAGAAGTTGTGGAACAAGAAAATGAGGAGTACACGAGGCTCGCAGCGAAATATGGTCTTTCAAAGAAGAAAGGAACATGGATTGACACCTCTTCATTATCTCCAGAGGAGAAAAAGCGTTTTCGTGAGGATCAGCGAAAAGTCAGAGAAAGACACCAAGATTTTCGTCGAGAAATACGATTTTATGAAGACTCGGTGGAGGTAAAAAGACAAATTGATCATCATAGGAGCAACCTTGAGCAACGAGGATTTGACGTTGTACCACTCAAATCAGATTCACAATCTGTAGGAAGGTTTCAAGCGTACACAAACGGAATAGTCTATAAGGATAGGAACACGGGCCAACGAACTGTTATCATGCCTATTTTTCCCAACAAACAAGGGGAATACACACTGGAAGGTATCAATTTAGAAAATAAAGAAGCGTACGAACGGGCAGGCTATAAAGTAAAAACAGTCAGAGATAAGGCATTTAAACAAAGTGGAAATATCCATTGTCTTACTATTCTTGCCCAAGCACCCAAAACGTGTCCTGAATGTAATCTGCGTGTAGGATAGTTCTGTTGGTTTTATGTAGTTTGTAGTCCAAGAGAACGTGGTTATGTTTCGGTAAGACAAACTTTTATATACTTCTCCACGTCTATTACAGTAGAAAAAAGAGATGGAGTACGAAATTCATTGGAAGAGGGTATTTGTATTGCTAGGTTTTGTGCTAGTTTTGAGTGGGTTCGGATTGAATTTTGTATTAACATCTGAACCGACACATCTTACCGGTTATGTTGTACTTGAGGAAGGTGTGCGAGTTTCCACAGAAAAATTAGATCCTGCGTTAGTAAAAGAATTGAAAGAAGGTAATACAGAAAACAAAGTTGTTATTATCTTGGAAGATACCGCTGGTACAACTTCTCCAAACGAACAACGTCAACAGGATGCAATTGATGATGTGCAGGAAGAGTTTATAGATGATTTAGAAAATGATATCGACGTTGAAGTTGAGACAATCTCTACTCTAGAACACAAAGAAGCAGATCTTATCATTACGAAAGAATTCGAGTCAACGAATGCGGTGGCGGGAGAAATTCTCACGGGAGATGCGTTAGTTGAACTTGCACACAATAACGATGTGAAAAAAATCATGTTAGATTATCCTGTTGAGCTTGTCCTTGACGGATCAATCAATGAACTTAATGCTCCCTCTTTGCATACTCTTGGAATAACAGGGAAACATAATTCTGTCTGCATTATTGATACAGGTGTTGATTATACACATAACGCGTTTGACAATTGTGATGCACAAACATTCCAACTAACGGGGCAAACAACACTTCTTAACGACTTAGTTCAATCAGAACACCCATACGGTAACAATGAAGAAACAACCTTCACAATCCACAAACCAGGCTACACGAATATTGCAGTTCATTTTACAAATCTCACATTAGAAGAGATTAACGGGAATGCCGATACGACAGATAGAATCTACATTTTAGATGGTAACAATGCAACCATAGCCGTCTATAAAGGCGAACATTCATCTTTTTGGACACCTTCCGTCGCAGGCGATACGATGCATATTCGTCTTGTCACAGATGGCAGCGTGACACGAGACGGGTTTGTCATTGATCAAGTGATTAATGGCACGACAAACGTGACAATGGATTGGTCTTCTTGCAGTAGGGTCGCGGGAGGATGGGATACGTATCATGATGACGCTAACCCATTAGATGATCATGGACATGGAACGCACGTGGCAGGTATTGCATTATCACAAAATGATACGTACAAGGGTGTCGCTCCTAGTGCGAGTGTTGTTGCAGTGAAAGCAATAAGTGCAAATGGTAAAGGATATGCGTCAGATGTGCTGGCAGGTATTGAGTACTGTACGTCAAATGCCAA
>NZBO01000076.1 GCA_002686315.1 archaeon
GAAGTCCACGGTTGAAAGTATTGATACATGTTTAACAACGGTCGTTGGAACGATTCGGTCTCCTCCCGCGTATTCAACGACGCTACGCCTCCTTCCACGTTGGCGTAAGATGATAGCAGATCTACCTACTAATTTGCGTGCAGTAACAAATGAATGTGTCTATTCCTTCACGGGTAAATCTGATTTCGTGGAAATTATTTCGAATGAAACACTTCCTACCGAGGAAACAACGTTGGAAGATTTACGCTCGAGGTGTCTTATGGGTATGTGTTTTACAGATGACATGGTGGGAATAGAGACAGAAGGTGAAGAAGACGATGATATACTTGATTTTGAGTTAGAATATAACCCTGCATATGTTCCAAAGGTGAAGAAGACGCATAAAAATTGTGAAGTCTATGTCAATCGTTCCCAGCGGTATTGTCTTGGTTCTGTTACGACGTTTAATTCACGCGGCCATTTATTGGAACATGACCCAGATGGGAAGAATCATGGAAATAAATGGGGCATGCGTAAATGGAAACGGTTTTATGAGAAGAAAGAGGAAAAAATTGAAACTTCTGTGAATTGCACACCTCACCTTCTTTGTGCGTTAGATGGTGAGAAGAGAGATGCCTTTGCTAACGAACTGGTGGAACGAGGTGTATCCTATGAACGAGTAGATGGAATAGAAGAGAAATGTGACTCGTTGGAGCAAAATCACAAGAATCTTCTCTATATCGGCTTAATGAACTCCTTCTGTCCGGACGTGGCGGAAATTATTTTACGATAACATACATCTTCTGCACAGTGCCGTATGTTTTTCCTGGTTCGTTTAGGTCTATTACTTTCGCGTTAAAGATGTACGTGTCGGCTTCAACATTCGCATCTGGTTTCACTAAAATTGTTTCCTTGTGATGTTCGTTTTGTTTCAAATTGAATGACTCTTGGTTATAGAGGAGCCATTCTTCTATACTTTCATCACCACCAGAATGCTTAACTTCTATCCTAAAATTCTTTTCTTCGGTATTAACATTTAATGTTCCAATACCAAACACGACTGTCTCGCCTCTCGTTACAGTTTTTCTATTTAATGGAAGTGCAACTTGTTTCCCTTGATCAACGAGTAAACGTTCTAATTCTGAGGCTGTCCGTTGATCTAAACTATCTTTGATATCTTCAGAACCACCAATAAATTTGTAGAGAAGCGCGATACCACCAACAAGCATAACCATACCTATTATGATAATAACAAGTGTGTTAACTGAAAGACCAATTGCACCTTTTTTAGATTTCATAGAAAAAGAGAAAATAAATAAGATTAAAAAACTATCGTAAGATTTCGTATTCCTTAACAATGATAATTAAGAACAGGAATAACAAAATCGCACCAGCAAGCATGTACCACAATCCAGGCAAAATTGCTGCATCTCGAATTGATGTATACATCCCCCAGCCCATCACGATGAATCCTAGCCAAAGGAATTTGTCTAACACAAGTTTCATTATCTGAAACTCTTGATCTTTACTCATTCGTTTTTTCTTTGCCATTGTATCACCTAATGTTCACGAAGAACGTTTTTTGGTCGTATGGTGCAACTCCTTCTTGTGCAACGCCATCTGCTGTTCGCATTACTTGTAGTTTAACTAAGTAGGTTCCTTGCGGTCCAGGTGCACTTACTTTAATGCCGTGTACTCTCGAATCTGTCGCATCTAGGGTTGCAGATCCTTTGTCATAGAAGAACTCTACATGCTCTGTTGCTAACTGATCCTTAGTTTTGCCTGGTTGTTCTTGTAATGCTTCCACTTCAATCTTAACAAGGTAGTCTAGTGGGTCTGATTCGATATTCTTAACTCCAATTGCAACATCTTTTGCCCCGTTCTTGTCAATATCAATTGTCTGCGCTGGGAAACTTAATTTTTTATTTCCACGTCGTAAATCGTCAAGGATTTGTTGTTTAATTTGCTCCTGGACACTGCTAAATGTATCTTCCGCACCACCTAACTGGTTCTGGACGAATGCGATCGCTAATCCAAGAAATATGAATGCAATTACAACAATGACGATTGCTTGAATAGATAAATTTAATGATCCTTTCTTATTCATTGTGTACACCTCTTTTTAGAAAAGTAATATTTGAGAGTATAAAAAGGTTTCTTTTAGAAGAATGACAAAACATACGGAAATATCCTATCACCAAACAAAAATACAACGTAGGCAAATAAGAATCCGGGAACAAATGGGACACCTTCTTTAATGAATACTTCTTTCACATGATGTTTCTTAAGAAATACCAAATCCTTCTTCTCTAGTGTTCGTTTTGTTAAAAGAGTCTTTCCTTTCACAACAACATCTTTCTCTAACCAATCACCTTCCACTAATTTTGAAACTGGGCGTGACATTTTGAAACATCTCTCTTCCACCAATTGGACAAATGTTAACAAAACATAGAAGAAAATTGGCATTGGTACCAAAATTAAGAATAGTGGAATGAATAGAGATGTAATGAGTAATAGTGCAGTAAAAACAAGTGTGCTAATGTTCAACGTCTTTTGTTTTGTAAGTGTAGAAAGTAGTGGTACTCTTTGTTTCATTGCAATTCCAATCATAAATAGTAACCCCCACAGTGATCCAACTAATAATAATAACATGAAGTACCAAAACAGAAGTAAACTTTGTTCTGAGAATGGTAATGAGAATCCTATAACAGCGCCCGTGCCCATTAACAACTTTGCATCTCCACCTCCCCATTGGTTTGTGTGGTAAAATAATAACGCCAATCCAAAAAAGATGCCAAAGCCAAGAAGACCTTCCACAAAAATGTGCCATCCTTGTTCGATACTAAAAATGAATCTGACACCTAACGCACCTGCAATCAAACTGTAATTAAGCCAGTCGGGAACTTCCCTCGTTCTGATGTCTGTATAGGAAGCTGCTATAAGTGTTACGAGCGTGAGTGGGATGAGGATGAGATTGAGCATGGTGTTTGGAATCAAATTGTCTATATTAACTTACCTACTTCCCTTCCGAAACATTAATAAACAAAATTACACTCATTCATTCTAAAAATAGGTGATACCAATGGCTGATCAAGAATACGAAGTAATTCCTCATCAACTTCTACGCGACTTACGGGAAGATGTTGAAGCACTCAAAAACAAATTAACGAAACCTGACGCGAAGATGAATGAACTTATCTTAGAGATTGAGAGTTTGAAAGATTCCATTCATGATTTACATTCCGTCTTCCAAAAAGCGCTTGGTGAGATGAATGATGAAGGTGATGTGACGAAAGTTCTCCCTGTTATGAAAGAGCAGCTAGCAGCAGTCGTGAAACAGAACGAAACGATTGCAACAGGAATGATTGCCATTGCGGATAAAGTTGATGATTTCATTGCCAAAAATTCAGGTTCTTCTATGATGAAGCCAAAACCAATGATGTCTAAACCTATGCCAGGTTCTTCTCCAATGGGAAAACCAATGTCAAGTCCAGGAATGCCATCAATGGGGATGGGTCATGGACCGTCACGAATCGCGCCACCACCACAAATGCCTAAGATGGAAGCGGAACCACAGATGGATTTACCGCCACCACCACCAGGGATGAAAAAGAAAGGGTTATTTTAAATGGGGCTTAAAGCGTCACAATTGCTTCTTAGGACTGCATTCTTACTTGAAGAGCAGAAGAAAGTATTTTCTCGGAAAGAAATCACGAAGAAAATTAACGAAATTAAATATCTCGCGAAACAAAAAAAAGTTCCTCGTTTAACATTGCAAAAGAAAATAGTTCATTTGGAACAGCAATTGAAACAAGTGTATGAATTAGAAAAACGTCTTCTACGTGAGAAAAAGAAAGAAAATATCAAGATAGGTGCGTTAAAACGACAGATAAAAGCACTGCACAAACGTCTTGAAATGAGTGAAAGTCCCCATTTCCATAAGAAAGTAGAAAAGTTATCTCATTTACTTGGCGATCAAATGGCACGAAAAGAGACAGAGAAACAAGTACGTGCAAAGACTATCATACCACCTACAGTTTCAGGACTATCAAAACCTGATTTACTGGCACGTGTTGAAAAGTTAAAACTTCTTGTTGAAAAAGTAAGGAAAGAAGATCCAAAACATGCCGAATTAATTCTCGCACGTATCCAATTGATTGAATCCAAATTACAAGGAGCTGCTTCAACACCTCTCGCTACAGGGAAACATACCATGATGATGAAATCATCCGGTCTAGGAAGCAAAACGTTCGCCGACCTAAAAATACAGAAGGAATTACCAGTACCTCCACCACCTAAACGAGTTATTGGAACAAAATAGTAAGTAGGATCTAGATATCCTTCCCCATTACCGTTCTACGTCCATTTTTGTTAGCTCTCATTGCCGCTTTCACGATCATGTTTTTCACTTCCCTATCTAACGTTTCCATGAAGTCGCCAGACATGTTCTCAACGCCAAGACCCGATTCACGAAGAATATCTTTAATTTGTGTCCGTACTGTGATCATATGAAGTGTATTTACTCTCTTGTTTTTAAATTTTGTTCTTCACATATAGAGTCTGGTAGCATAAAATACATAAATAACTGTACTATTACCACTGTATGGCTGATTGTATATTCTGCAAAATCGTGAAAGGAGAGATTCCTTGTCATAAAGTCTATGAAGATGATTCTGTGTTAGCATTCTTAGATATCGCGCCGTGTAGTAAAGGCCATACTGTTGTCATTCCTAAACAACATGGAGAAACGGTGTTTGAGTTTTCTCGCAATGCAAATGGCCATCTCATGGGAGCTGCAATTGATGTTATGAAAATTCTGAAGGAGAAGGTGAAATGTCAGGGATTTAATGTTGGGTGGAATCATGGAAAGGCCGGTGGGCAAGCAGTATCTCACGTTCATGTTCACGTCATCCCTCGTTACGAGGGCGACCAAGGAGGAAGTATGCATTCAATCGTCACATCTTCGAAGGAAGGTGATGTGGATGAGGTGGCAGCATTACTATGAGAATTGAGAAAAAGTTGTGGCCACAATATTTCGCGAAAGTGTTATCTGGTGAGAAAACATTTGAACTTCGGTTAGCTGATTGGCACTGTTCGCCCGGAGATACGATAATCTTGAAAGAGTGGGATTCGGATACCAAACAATATACTGGTCGCGTTCTTGAGAAAAAAGTAGGCTATGTCGCCAAAATCAAGCCGCATATGCTTCCGTTTTGGAGCGAAGATGAAGTAAAAGAACACGGATTACAGATCATTTCTCTCAAATAGGAATCCCAAACGTTTTTATACCTCTCTTATTTCTTTCTCATATGCCAAAAGGAAAACTACTTCAGAAAGTTGAAGGAATGAAACAGTTTGTTGCTCTTGCAGTGGTAGATTCAGCGAAATATCATGCGACGAACACGAACATCATTAAGGAATTAACAAGTAACGGCATTCCTGGTGTGTATGTGACATTAAACAAACCGTTTGAGACACTTAAAAATTCTCTTTCAAAGAAAGGTGTCGATCTTTCAAACATCATTTTTATCGATGCCGTTACCAAAACGGTTGGTGGGAAAGTTACCAAGAAGAAGGAATGTTTGTTTATTGGCAGTCCAGATAATTTAAGTGACATTTCCGTCTCAATGGATCAAGCAATCATGGCAATTCCTACGAAAGACAAATTCTTATTCTTTGATAGTTTGAGCACGTTACTTCTTTATAATAATGTGAATGTTGTCGCGAAATTCATTCATTTTTTATCAGGTAAAATGCGGGTGTGGAAAGTGAAAGGAATCATTATTAGCTTGCGGAAGAAGAAAGACAAAGAATTGATTGATGAATTAACGGAATATTGTGACGTGACGTTGAAATTGTAATCATTTTCTTGATGTTGTTTTCTTTTTTGTGCTCGATTTCTTCGTCGTTTTCTTTATACCTTTTTTATTTTCTTTAATTGCAGACATTTTATTGACCTGGAAATGAAATCCAAACTGTTTTCCTAATTGAAGAATTTTGTAACTTGTGAAGCTAAATATTAAGTATGCGATTGTTATCAAAAAATATTTTGGGTATACAAAACTTCCTTGTAATTGAAATAGTAATATTGCGGTATCCCAAATGGAGAAGAGAATAATGAATATCAGTGAAAGAAGAAAATAAAATGCGTAGTCTCGTAATGATGTTCCTTTCGATAAACTTGCCATTGCTCGATATGTCCACATGATGGCAACTAACCCGAACGTTAAACTTAACAAGCCAATAACCAGTTCGACATCTTGCACAAATTTGATCAAACCAAATACGCCAAACAATACCGCAAGGAATGCTGTCAATAATTTTCCTATATCTTTATTCATTTTTAGGGGGGATCATTATTTTTTTTGTACCTTTTTTCCACTCCGAATATTTTCGTCATGGCTGATAAGGGCGAAAGGTAACTGGTCAGGATACACGTGAACCCCTCCTTCTTCAATAAAAAAAGGATAAATGTTAAGTAGATGTTGTTGTCCTCTTATTTTAGTGATGTTGAGGACACGTTCGAATGTTGATTCTTGTCGTATCTTTGTTACATGAATGACACCGTCAAACAAAAACTCTTCCGTTTTTGCGGAATGTTTGTCGATGCTAAGATCAGCAGATTCTGCTGTTGCGAGAAGTGTGTATCCCTTCATTAAACTGAGAAATTTTAACACTTCAAACCGGAAGGATTTTGTATTCTCGGAATGAATGTATCCGAACATGGTAAGGGAATCAAGCACGATTCGTGTCACTTTCCCTTTTTTAATTTGTTCGAGTGGTGTGGAAAAGGTTGGTATTTTTTGTACAGTTGTTGATTGTTTAATTATTGTAATTATTTTTGCATCAACATATTTACGTAACGGGATTTTTAAGGAATCTGCATACAGTAAGTAATCTTCAATCTCTGATTCATATAAAATACATAATCCTGGCTCTTTATTTTTGGCACCTTCAACAAGAAACTGCATGGTGAGGATACTTTTCCCGGTTCCAGGAGGTCCAATGAGAAGAAGGTTACTGCCCTCACGTACTCCTCCTTTAAATATGCTGTCAAGCCCTTCTACCCCTGTTTTAAGTAACGTCACCATCTTTTGATTAAATATATTCTTTACAGTATAAAAGAGTTTTGTTTTGGCTTACCATCATCTTTTGTACGTTATAACTTGTAATTAAGGGATTGGATACATTTAAATACAGAAAAATAATTCTTTTTTTTTCATGGCGAAAAAATCCTCTTCATCACCCAAAGCTATACCTTCAGCGAAACGAAAACGTATCAAGACCGGTGTGAAAGGATTTGATTCGTCTGTGCAGGGGGGTCTGAAAGCAAATAGTGTTGCACTTGTGGTAGGTGGTGCGGGAGTGGAAAAACTATTTTCGCGATGCAATATTTAATGCAAGGATTGAAGGAAGGCGAAACATGTTTATATCTTACGTTCGAAGAGAAGAAAGAGAAGTTATATGATGATTTAGCGTCGTTTAAGTGGGATTTCCCCAAATATGAAGCTGCTAAAAAGTTTTTTTATCTCGAATATAGCCCTGAACAAGTAAAATCGTTAATTCAAGAAGGTGGTGGGACGATTGATCAAACTATCAAAAAACAAAAAATCACACGGTTAGTTATCGATTCAGTCACGTCGTTCTCTCTCTTATACCAAGATGAACTCTCGCGGAAAGAAGCGGCGTTAGCCTTGTTTGATTTAATTAACAAATGGGGATGTACAGCAGTGCTTACCGCGCAGGCAACAAGATCTACTAACTCAATGAATGGGTCCTCTCTCGAGTTTGAAGCAGACAGTATCGTTCATTTGTATCATCTTCGTAGTAAGGGAAAACGAACGAGAGCGCTTGAAGTGGTGAAAATGCGTGGAACGAAACATGCAGATAAAACAATGAAAATGGAAATTGGTTCTGGTGGGATCTCCATTAAGACTGGCACGATTGTTCGTACTGAGTAATACCTTCTTTTTTGTCGAAACATTTATATATTCGAATATACTTTTTTGTATATTAGTTCTGCATTCGATGCAAAAGCAACAAAAACGACAATGGATAGACGACTCGACCTACATGGAAATGAACTTCAAACAAAACAGTTTGACTGGGAGAAGTCGCTTACGAGCATAGTAGGTGTTATTGCATTTGTCTATCCGTTAACAGCGGTCCCACAGCTTTTCGAGATATGGATACGCCAAAACGTTGCAGGTGTTTCTATTCTAACATGGGCAATGTTTATGCTATTTTCTATCCCTCTTCTCGTGTATTTCATCATTCGTAAAGAACGAGCGATGACAATCATGTATACTATCTGGATGGGGATATATGTCGCTGTGATAAGTGGTGTGTTGATATACGGGTAGAGAAATGGTGTGGACGGCAGGGTTCGAACCTGCGTAGACACTAAGTCAATGGGTGTCATATAGTCAACCTAATCAACTAGCCTAAGCCCATCCCGTTTGACCACTCCGGCACGTCCACGTAATCATTCTTGGTTCTTCATTCATTTTTATAGCTTTCTGTTATTTAAGGGCTATTTGTGGGAGGCACTGCGTTATCATGAGTTGACTACGTTCCTCATCGCCTCATTTGGCGCCAATGCCAGCGTTACTTTTAATTCATTATACTCCACTTCCATAAAACTTAAAAGGACTATTTTTCTCTCCTCTCAGTATGAAGCCAACAACAGTGATCCTTGTCATCGCATTGGTCGCAATTACACTTTTTGCGTCAGGGTGTCTTACCAACCCTACTGGAAGTACGGTCGTTGACCCAAATGATCAATGTACGGCATTAGAAGGTGGTGCGAAAGATAACTGTTATCTTGAGGCAGGAAAATGTAGTAAAATAACGGGCACTTCTCTTCGGGATATTTGTGTCGTTGAATTAGCAAAGAAAAAAAATGATATTACAGTATGTAACCTTGTTGCATCAGCGCAACCACAAGGGAATTGTCAGAACCACTTTTCACAAGTGATGGAAGATCCAACAATCTGTGACGTCATCTATGATATTTATTGGAAGGATATATGTTACTTTAACCATGCGCAACGTACGCATGACCCTCAATTTTGTTCAAGTGTTGATACCATTGATAAGCAGTTAGGTTGCTTTAGTGATCTTGCACGTGTAACGAATAATGTTGAGTATTGTGCACGATTGAGTTATGTTAACGCCGATAGATGCTATTATGATATTGCCATTAACACGTTAAATGTGAATCTTTGCACAAAATTGAGGGCTCCCATAAATCATGATTCATGTCGGTTGAAGATTGCGAAGGCAAGCAATAATGTAGCGTTCTGTAACATAATCAATTCAAATAAAGTGAAGGCGACATGTTTTGAAGCTCTTGCACAGTAAATTATTTTCTTTTCTAATTTACTCGGTTATTGAGCAATTTCTTTTTAAAAAGATACATGTGTAGAAAAAGTAGTAAAAATAAAACTAATTAGCAGAGTTTTTCTTGCTCCAGCCGTATTTACGTGTAGTTGAAGAGGCACCGTAGCCGCATGATGCACATTTCTTCTTCCGTAGGTGGTACGAATGTCCACCGCACCGTCTACATTGAATGTGTGTTTTTTTACCGCTTCGACGGCCCATGCTTGCTGTTCCTTTACTCATTTTCTTATGCTGGTGAGATTATCGTTATAGTATCACCACGAATGAATACTGTTCCTAACTTTCGTGATACTTCACCGTTTTTAGATTCTTCTGCATCCTCTAAAACTGTATTAATATGAATGTCGAATGCACGTAATTTACCTACAAATCGTGTGCCGTTTTTTAAGTCAACTAGGACTGTTTTTCCTCGCGCTTGATTAAGCGTGTCAAGGGGTCTTGCATTTTGTTCCATTTTATGTGATACACCTCATGTGATTACGATAAATTCAGAGAGGGGCTATATAAATGTTTTGCTTGAAGAGGGGAGAAATGAGAGCAAACAGAAAACGTTGTTATTCTACTGTGACAAATAGTTTTATAAAAAAGAGCTCATTTTAAGTCATTATGAAGAAAACCGTATTTCGGCTCCCACATATATTACAAACTATCTCCGTCCCAGAGATTGGAATATTTGGATACACCACTAAGGAAAAAGACATAGTATATGATCTCGAAACACGAGAGGCATTTCACGTTCCACAGTACTATTCTGGCTGGGGTGTCTTTGGATATAAAGGAAAACCTGCTATGCTGTCTCACGACAAGACCGGCGTCATAGATGTAAGGTCAGGGAGAATTGTCCTAAGCGTAGAAGCAGTGATAGATCAAGTACTAAACTATCAAAACACGGCAGCCTTTGCAGTTGGCCCGGCTATATACACAAACTCACATAAAATTCCACTTACTGTACGTAATGGATTTCATCAGCCCAACGACTACGAGTATGTCCTTGATAATCGTTCGGGAGATCTTCACCACCTTCCTTCCGGCGAAAAGAGAGGGAGATTTACAGGATTCTCCATTATTGAACTTGTCCCCACAAAAGGAATGCCAAAAGCACTCTTTGACTACCAACATCTCGTCGATCTTAGAGGAAACGTTGTGTGGTTCCCCGAACAAGTAGAATCTATTAAGGGAGGACTTTTCAGACGTATAAGAACACAAAGAGATCACTTTTATAGTCGTGAAGGGAGAATGTTAAAAGTAATAGACCAACCATATACAGGTAGAATTCGACATAACCTTCTTTTAACAGGAACTGGCAAGGTCTATTCACTTCCTCGATTACGTGAAAAGCATGATATCTCTTCCTCATTAGCAAAGATACAAACACGACGAGGACGAGTAGCCGTCCCAGTAGATATTGTGGACGTGGGACAACATGATGCCGTGACAGTAGAATTAGATGGTACGCAAACAACAGAGATAACAGATCTTATCATGCTGCCAACAGGAGATATTGAAGAATTGATTCATAACGGTAGGCCATGGGACTGGTCAATAAACTACGACAATAAAACATATCTTAGACGTGCAGCTGGAGACGAAACTGAGATCATGGTACTCCAACCATAAGAAAACCTTATAAACCAACATGTCCTTTCTACCATATGGTTAATTTTAGCAAACTACAGAAGGCAATCAAAGGCTATGACGCTCTGAGAGAGCAACTCATCAAAAAGTCACGAGATGTCCTTAAACTATCTAAACTTCTTATTTACGCTGTACACAGGAATGAGTTACAGAAAGGTGCGTCACTCGTGAAAGATATTGAGAAAGCACGTAAAGAGTTAGATATTATTAGTAAGAAGAGTGCCAAATTACAATTTGAAGGATCCTATAAAGTTGCGATCCAAGAGTACGTCGAAGCTATTTTGTATTTCAATTACGTTAAAACAGGAAAATTGGTTGATGTCGATGTCTTACCAACACATTACGTTCTTGGCTTAGCAGATCTTCCTGGCGAGTTAGGTCGGCGAGCTGTCTTCATAGCAGGAAAAGGTGATGTGCAAGGTGTTATCGCGATTAAAGACGCAGTTGACATGATGTATGGTGAATTACTCAAATTTGATTTCCGTGAAAATGAAGTAAGAAGAAAAGTAGATGCGGTGAAATACGATTTACGGAAGTTGGAGGATCTCGTTCTTGATTTGAAGATGAAAAGAAGATAGTTTCGTCACTTCCAAGTAATAAAACCAAAAGATTTATAAACCCAGAAACCTCAAAACATTCTATGAAAATCCTCGCAGTGAGTGACGTTCATGGTGATCGGACGTTCATTAAAGAGATGGCTGAAAAAGGAGAGAAGGAGAAGGTAGACCTCGTTATTCTAGCTGGCGATTTGGCAGACGATAATGGCTCTGTAGACGGTCTAGTTGGCCCATTTAAAGCGAAAGGATTAGAAGTTGCAGTTCTTCCAGGGAATCATGAAGGATTAGCTGAAATTGGGTTCATGGTAGATAAATATGGTGCAAAGAACCTTCACGGATACGTCATGGAGAAAGATGATGTTGGTATTTTTGGCTGCGGGTATGCAGACATTGGTATCCATCAATTACATGATGACGAATTCTTTGACACCTTGAAACAAACACACGAGAAGATTAAACATTTCAAGAAAAAAATCATGGTAACACACGTCCAACCAAGCAATTCTATCATTGGAATGAACATGCCTGGCTGGGGTTCCTCTGGTGTACGGAAAGCAGTGGAAGAGTTCCAACCAGACATCCATATTTGCGGTCACATCCATGAAACGCATGGTATCGAAGAGAAAATTGGGAAAACAACTGTGATGAATGTGGGTAAAACTGGGAAGATCATTGAGTTATAATGACACAAAAATACAAAGGTTCTGGCCAACCATTGTCTGATTTAGTTGTGATAGAAGATTATTATGAACCTATTTTTGAAGATCCTGGCCAAATTATTGTGAGGCGAAATGCATTTAGTATTCAACGGATCCCGTATGATTTGGTTGTAGGCTATAGAAAAACATCACATACATCTGCAGAATGGTATTCTATCCCTTTGATTACATCTCACGATGAGGCAGATATTCGTGCACAAAATACAAGACGAGTATTTGTCGACACGGATGATTTTCCAGAATTGTATGAAGTTCATGGTGGGACTGTTACAAAAATAGACTATCTTGTCACAGGGGGTATTATGATTGAAGATGATGTTGATAATGGCGTGACATTCGTGCAACAGTTACAAGAATATATGAGAGAATACAAACAATTGTAGTCTCTTTTCTGTTGTAACGTAAATTTAAATAAGGAACAAATAACATAACACCATGCTAACACACTGCCCCGATTGTAAGAAGTCATTACACGAAGGTCAACATAAATTCGCAGACGGTATGTTTACGGTAAAATATTGTAAGAAATGCGGATTTCGAGAAGAACGACCGATGTGATTACATTCCAGGTAACCGACCACCCATTTTTTTCATCACAGTTCTTTCGCCAACTGGGAGCGAGGTGAGACATTCGCACAAGCTCAATCTCACATTCCAGGCATTCTTCCGCCCATCTTTTTCATCATTTTATTGATGTCACCTTCGCCCTTCATCATTTTCATCATCTTTTTACTTTTCTTATATTGTTTTAACAATTCACGAACTTGATTGATTGATAACCCACTCCCTGCTGTAATTCTGTCAATCCGCTCCGTGTTAAGTACATCAGGATTTTCCAACTCTTCCTTCGTCATTGAATCCATCGCGAACTTCCACTTTTCTAATTTTCCTTCCTGCGTTTTTAACATATCTTTAGGCATTTTTAACTGACCCATACCGGGAATCATTTCCATGATTTTACCAAAAGATCCCATTTTTTTCATTGCCTTCATCTGCTCATATAAATCAACTAAATTAAAATCACCTTTCAAGAACTTCTCTTTCATATCTTCTGCTTGCTCTTCCGACATGAGACCTTTCGCTTTCTCTAACAACGTTTCAATATCACCCATGCCAAGTAACCTGCCAACAAATCGTTGCGGGTAGAACACTTCCAAATCATCTTCTTTTTCCCCCACTCCAATAA
>NZBO01000077.1 GCA_002686315.1 archaeon
AGGCGAGAAGGGTAAGGCCGGAACGTCAAGAAGTTCCGAGTTTACAGCATCAATCGACTCGAACACGAACTTTACATACGGTCCCGGTCGGCCAATGAAACTCAAGAAAAAGTATCGATAAGGAGCGGGGGTGCTTGCGGTGCCTTTACGGGGATGAAATGGTTTCGACCTATACGAAAACCACATGTGGGACGTATGGGTACCGGGGTTCGATTCCCCGCATCTCCACGAATGAGAGAGGGTGTACGCACACCGTGGTAATCGCAGCGGGTGCTTAGCCCAGCCGTGCCTATAGTGGGCCGAAATCACTAGACGTATCTAGTTAGGTGGCACCCTCTCCCATTCACCACAAGTAGACATCTTAGAAAAGTTACAACAACAAAGTGGGGAGGCTTCGGCCTCCCCTCTTTTTTTATAAACCGCATATGTAAATTTACAGCGGGTTTGCAAAATAACGCACTACCATTTTGCAAACCCGCCGCATTTGTAAATTTACGAACGTGATTGTTTAGTATGTTTGTAAATTTACAACAACATTATTACAACAGTTTGTAAACTTCCAATCTGATCTTTGTAAACTTGCATGTTCGAGGCTGGGGCCGTGGCCGGGATGAGAATATTTTCTTTGTAAAATGCGAGCACGATTCGATATCAGAAGGCTGTGGTTGTAGGTTGTCACTTGTGGGAGACGGGCCTTGTTGTCACGCGATTCCCCCCCGCAACATGGCTGTAAAATAGCAAACGCTACGAAGGCCATCGGGTCGGTCTGAAAAGACAAGGCCCGTTTCCTGCACCACAACCACTACGGATAGGAAAAGTAAAATGACCACGCAAAAAAAGTTCATTTCCCCATCGGAGTTCACCGGTGACATTCCGGGCCGCGGGCGCAAGCCTAGCAAGATGGCCCAAGAGATTGCAAAGTTGCTAAAGGGTTGTCCGGTCGGTAAGGGTCTGGAACTCACACTTCCAGAAACGAAGCAGACCACGTCGAAAGGACAGGCCAGAGTCCGCGGCCAGATCACGACGGCTAGCAAGATGGCAGGCTGGAACAAGGCCGGTATCCAATGGACCACCAAGGGCAGTCCGTTCGTCACACGGGTAGCCTAGTTCGTAAACTTAGAAACTAGTTCGTAAACTTAGAAAGACCCCCTGACCACACGGTCGGGGGGTTTTTCTTTTTGCAATAACTATTGTAAATTTACACCCATATGTAAATTTACAAACATGTGTAAATTTACAACGGGTTTGCAAAATAACGCACTACCATTTTGCAAACCCGTCGCATTTGTAAATTTACAAACGCATTATTGGAATGATTATGTAAATAGATAAATACATTATTGGCACCATTATTAAATTTCGAATCCACATTCGTAAATTGCGTTATATTGTCACACCGACAAGATGCAGAGTGTTTTGTTTGTAAAATGCGAACAGGATTCGAAGTAGACCATTGCAGATGGTAGGTTATGCTTGTTCATGAGGCGAAAGCTTCAGGAAGCCAGCCGGTAGGCCCCGGCTGGTCCGTAAGTTTACGAAAGGGTTTGCCATGGCAAATTCACGATTCGTAGACCCGGCCGACTTCACCGGGGACATTCCCGGTCGGGGTCGGAAGCCATCTCCTTTGGCTTTGGAAATTTCCAAAGCGCTGAAGGGGTGCCCGGTTGGCAAGGCTACATTGCTCACCATACCTGCTACCAAGGCGACCTCCGCCAAGGAGCGGGCGCAGGTGCGTGGAGCCATCGTCACCGGGGCGGCGCTAGCCGGGTGGGGCAAGGCAGGTGTCCAATGGACGACCACCAACGCCCCGTTCGTGACCCGAAAGGCGTAACGAACCCACATTTGTAAAAATGCAGTCCCCGCCAGCATTACCGTAATTTTACGGGACCGGACCCCTAGGTCGGTCGCTGGCGGGGACAGCCATTTTTTTTACATATCGCGTGTGTAAATTTACATTCCAAAATATATAAATTTACAACGGGCGTGCTAAAACTCAATAAACAACGCACGCCCGTCCAATTTGTAAATTTACAAGTACGTGGATGTTGTAAATTTACAATTACGTTTTTGTAAAATTTTTTTTTGTTTTATTTTTCTAATCCATTTCGTTGATCATTCATTTAAAATCTTTTTTTATTATTTCGGGGGGATTGGGTGTACGTGTCTGCCGGTTCTACCTAGTTCTATGTGTTCTCTATTGTGGTAGGGGAATAACCAATAAAACCCCGGTTATAAATTTCACCCAACCCCGCACAAATATGCACTCAACTCTGTTACCCATTGAGCTGGTACTTACAGAGATGTAACTATGAATCAATCCATTCCGCAAAAAACCCGATCATCATGAATTTTTCCATGCATACAATCATGAAAACTTCCTTCACAAAATGAATGAGTTATTTATTAATTGAATAATGAGTACATTATTAGCCCCCCAAAAATACATACGTGTCAAAACCAATGAGATTACATTTAAGTACACGCAAAATGGGCAAAAAAAAAGAGTCCACCCTCAAAAATGAGAATGAACTCTTAATTATCCTAACCTTTTCCCTTTGTTGACCATAGCAAATACCGACACTCCCAAAATGAGAATGAGCACCCACAAGGTCCAAAACCAGCTAAACTGGCGGGGTAAGAGATCCCTTTATCTATGTCGTGACCCTTACCCCACCAGACCATATAATGGCTAAAAGCAGCCAAAACCCGTCAAAAAAAATAAAAAAAAATATATATTTACGTCAAAACCCCTGAAAACAAAGGGGAAAAGACCATTATTGAGAAAATATTACATAATGACAGGTGACGTATGCTTGTTTCAGGTGATGTCTACTTGTTTTCAGGTGACGTATGTCTATTTATCCAAATAGATTAATTCAAGGTAGCGTCTATTTGTTTCCGTTGGCTTTGTTGTGTATTAGGGGGTATTATTCTATTACCCCGACGGTTTTAGGGGGTCATCAAACTCCCCAATTGGTATGCTGAATACTATTACTTCTTCTTTATTGGAGGGGTTATCTATCATATCCCGGAAAACATCAATGGCTTCATCAATTGAAAGATAAGGCCCATCTCCCTTTCTGGAAGTATGTTCTGAGAAATCAATGACTTCACCCACTAGAAAACCTCCACCGTATTCATGGTAGTAGCTAAAAGATGATCGTAATCCCCATTCATTGCTTCGTTCATATATTCTTCAACAACATCTTCATCCAGCCCCGCATTTTCCATAGCCGAAGATACCGCATAAAGAATAGCAAAAGCATTACCGTCAACACCAGTTAACTTAACCCTAACCTCAGGGAACTTCACATTCATATCGTACTCTCCTGTTCAAGTGAATCGACAAATACATTGACTCTATCCATAAGCATTTCACTACTTAGGGATAGGTACTTCTGCGCCCTTATCATGGACTAATTTACTATCTCAATCAAAGGCATATTCACAACACCTTTCTTGAGTATTACTTCCAAAGCAATGTCCTCCCTTAGCTTCCTTAGCGAAGGCTGGGATTTCATTACAAAGCCAAACACAACAATCATGGCAAAGAGTAATCTCTGTAGGACCTTCACCCAAAAAAGACATAGTGTCCCAAAAGCCACCATAATAACCTTGGGCATAGATATGTAGACCATTGCTTATTTGTCTATCAGCACCCTCAAGTTCCTGCTCAGAGAAAACTCTATTCACTTGACCTTCACATCGGTCACAGAAAGAATGATTATCTGAGTTGTATACTTCTTCTGTATCACTACTCATGCTGCTAACCCTCCTCCGCATCTTCATAGCAGTTCTTACAAAGATTGCGGGCTACTATTCTTTTTACATCAAGACAATGTAAGCATGTTTTGTTTAAATATTCCATAGGAATCTTTCACCAAAGGGCTGGGACAAAAATCTAGTTCAACATCTAGTCTTGAGACTCGTTAAACTTAATCTTGCTGATCAGTTTTTCAAGATAGAATTCGTCCAATTCCTTAAGATCATACTCCCATACTTTGTTAATAGGATATGTTGCACCACGAACCAAAGCCCAAGAAAAAGTATCTGCATATTCATAAGAATTATAGTCTTCACTGTTTATGTTGAACATCAAAAACTTATTCTCATCAGAGACAAAATCAGTTAACTTTAAATATTGATCTGCAAGATCGGAGAGATACTCTTTAGGCTTTCTGAACTGATTGTATAAATTATAGAAATTCCTTGCATACAAATCGCCTAATATCTTATCGAGTCCCGGTATTTCAGGTATATTGAAAAAGCTATCGTCTCGAATCCCTTTTAGTATTTCCAAAATGTCATCAGGGACCGTCCTGTTATACCAAGGCCACTTCTTTTGATACTCATAATCATCAATACTGTCAACAAATCTTTCGTCGTCATTGGCAGTTTTTTCTTCATCATAATCGCTAGGCGGATCTGAATTTTCCCACTCTTCAAACTCCTCTACAATATCACTTGCAAGATTCAATGCAGCCCAATCACTCAACTTCATCACTACCTCCGTTTGCAAAATATTCGTACATCTTGCTTATATAGCTAATAGCATCTGCTTCGCTTTCAATCTCCCCATACTTAGGCAGCAAAATGTGGAAGTAGTCTACATAATTTCTATATGCCTCAGATTCGTGCTTGCCACTCATCATTGAAATAACACGAATTAGATTTACAACATGTATCAACAGACCACTAACCAAATTGGCTAGCTGAAATGTCGTATTGGTTAATGACTCAATTGAATCTTCATCGCCTACGTCATCGGTATCAGGGTTCCCAAGTAAATAAGACAAGACGTCTAAAAATAAAGCCCCCTCTTCTCCACTGTCTAGATCAAAGAAAAAAGAGCTTAAAACTTCAAGAGCTTCATTCCCAATTTCATCATAACTTTTCTCTTCCTGAGTGTTCATTCTCTCTCCTGATCGCTATTTCAAGTAGGAACTTCTCATACCTGTCCATGTCTAGATGTACCATATTGTGATCATCACTACATATGGTTATTAAATTCTCTCCTATATCCTTTCCCCCTTCTGAGACTGGGACAATGTGATGAATTTGTACATTTCCTGGGCCTCTTAGTCCACAAAATACACACTCTGCATTATCCCTCCTTAGAATCCTATTTCTTACCCTACTCCTTACGCCCCGATGTAATACACCTTTAGCTTTTTTAGATTCCTTCTTTCTTCGATTTCGATCAAATTTTCTACTATCAATTATTTCCTTACATCTGCTGTCTCCACAAAATGTTTTATTTCTATACACACCATATTCATCGCGCATCTTTTTCTTGCATCCAGCACATGTCCTGATTTTCACTATTTCATCATCCTTCCTTTCGATCTTCGAATGTCATTGATGATATTAACACATTCATCAATAGTTTCGTAATAACGTATTATATCACCCTCCATGTTTGTTGCTTTATATTTTCTTCTAATATCAAGGCGCTGTCTAGGAGATGTCATACCCCAAATACCAAACTGCTCATTTCTTACAAGAGCATCGTGTAAACATTCTGCAATCACAGGACATGAATTGCAAATATCTCTAGCCCTATTGGCTCTCCTTTTCCCATCACCAGTTTCTTTGTCTGGATAAAACCAGTCTTTTTTCTTAGAATCTAAACCCTTGCATGCCCCATCGTTCCACCATCCATTAAGCTCTTCCATATGCTAAAATCCTTTCATTATGTTGAAGAAATCATAACAATCAGAATAACGACCAGGGCAACCAAGATATAATTAATTGTTTTTAGCACCACGCAACAGACCCGCCATACTTTGATGTAAACAACAACCAATTGGCAGCATACTTCCAATACCCAACACAGTCTTCGATTGTATCGTTATCAGTATTGCATATCTTGGCATAAGTATCCTTGTGATCCAACATCCACTCTGCCAACCTAACTTGACCTTCTGGACTAAAGAAAGCACCGTTTCCGTTGTCTCCATAAAAAGACAATGGATCACCGTTTGCATCGCTAGGAAGATCGTAGCCAGCATCGGTCATTTCATCTAACATAAAATTTCCACTCTTGCCGCGATACCAACAATAAGTTCCAAGCATACCGTAAAGAGCATATCCATCTTTGCCAAGATCCTTTTTCCACGGGCACTTCCCTTCAGAGATTAGTAGTTTACAATCAATGACCTCATTCTCATCAATTCCGTGCTCCACACGGCATGGATAATTTTTTGGTATATTGTCTAAACCCATTACGATAACTTCCTTGCATAGATGGTCTTTTTAAATTTGCCAACTCTAGTCAGCTGGTCTAGGTTTTTGTCTGATTTTCTTGACTTAAGAATCTCTTCTCTAGTCATTGCTAAATCATCAATACCTTTCATGCTTTTAAAATTTCCCCTATTCTTCTTCATAATCAAAGCTCCATTTCCATTTGTCCATCAATCTGCTTTGGTAAAAAAGTTGCTGGCTTCGTAAGATTATTATCGAAGCAGAACTCCAACCATTCTTCCTCATATTCTTTATCGCACATTCCACACTCATATGCTGCCATAATCATATCTTCTTCACTGGGATAACGATCAGCATCTGGACAACACTCCACATCATTATCAAGAAGCTTTGACAACAACATTGTTGACCAAAGCTTAACATCACGATCAATCATCTTAGGAGCATACTCTTCAACGATTGAAATGCTCTCATCCCATTCCATATCATAATATGTTGCATCATCAAGAACAGCATATTCTTCGATAGCAGTTAGAACAGATAAAGTCTCACAGAAAGCATCAGTAATGTTCTCAAATACGATACCGTCTTCATTATTGACAAGAACCTTTACCAGCGTTCTTTCAACCCATCCAACAGCCCAATGATTCATCCTCTCTGAAGTGAAATGATCTTCATACTGAGAGACAACATCTCTATGGAAAACCTGATAGTTGGCCCTGTCTAGAACACTGCTATCTCTATTGTAATCTATCCCTGCCCAACCCCAAGTATCAAACAGTTCAACCTTGCCCCAATAGGCAAAATATTCTGGCCTAGTAAGACTCAGTTTAGCCATTTCAACAACATAGTCTTCAGGCAAACCCGTTAGGGGATCAGTCTTCGTCATCTTCATCTCCCATCATATCAGACAACATATTCTTCATAAGTCATTATCGTCCTCATCATCTCTAGAATATTCCGACAGGTCTTTCCAAGAAGCCTTTGAACCAAAAAGGCGTCTCTTATAGTCCAATCCCCCATCAACAAATATTTGCTTTTCTTCATCATCGCAAAGGCAAGATTTGAAATCGTGACGATGGGTGGATTCAATTACAATATTGCAATGATCACAACGCACTGCGTTTTTGAGCAAGCCCATTCTCTATCTCTCCTTATTCAATCGGGTGTAAAACCACATTAAATAGACAAAAATAGTCTATTTCTACTCATTTTCTACTCATTTTCTGTAGTTTTTATGTGTTTATGGCCAAAAATAGATTTAGCCCTCCCGCTCAACTTATATGTTTGAGCAAGCAAAATTGAATACATTTTAGTACCCTATGCAGGATTCGAACCTACAACCTGCGGAGTAGAAATCCGCCACTCTATCCATTTGAGCTAATAGGGTAAAAGCTGGGCAGGGATTCTTTAGGTACCACGAAAGCCTTTGACATCCTGTCAAGAGGACACTATTTCTTCGCAGGATGCAGAACCCCCATAACTACCGAAAGGGTAAACCGTAGCTTAGCCCAGCAGATCTTGAATGGATGGACTTAACTAATGCCTAAAAAGTATTCGACATTATAAAATCCATCATCATTCATACACCGGCCTCTCTTTCGGAAAGTCATGCGCTTCTTCGTCTTCAATACAAATGTCGTATACTCCTCCACTGTACATAACAGAATACATCGACACGTCGCTTGTATCCTTCCACTTTTTTCTAAGCATGCCACGCTTTATGTTAGCACCCCATTCAGTAAAACACTTAGCGCTGTCCATTGCCTCTCCAGATGTATACCACCAACCCCCTTCTTCTGGGCCACCGTAAACCCTATCTAATTCGTAAACATTTACGTAGTACATGTGCAATCTCCAATCTGATCATCTCAGTTTTTAGCAAGAGAACGCAATACCACTATGCGTCTCAAATCATGAGGTACACCGTGAAGAACTTTCCCAACCCTCTTTTTGTCAAAATAATCATATATCGCATACGCAGGAGCAAGAGGAAATGGAACAACTCCAAAAATCTTTCTACGAATAGATCGATCTGCGCCAAATACTATTCGATCAAAATTTTCCAATGTTAATATGTATATGCGATAGTGTATCGGTTCTCGCATATCTTCCAAGAGTTCATCCATTGTTCTCTGACATATACTGTTTTGACCACTCGGCAAACTCCAATGCGTCTGACATAGCGCCAACATAGTCTTTTTGCTGTATCCATTCATTTGATCGATAGTATCTCCTAACAGCCATATGATCATAGTTATCCATCCATTCATCACCATCTTCACCACGCCATGCAATATTACCTGATGCCCAAGGACAACAAGCCTCAAGGAATAAATCCTCTTGACCGGTCTTATCATCATAACCCCAAATCTCTAAACCAGTCTCGCTAGTGTTGATCTCAAACCCAAGCTCTTTGAATATCTCTTCAACAGTTGTAAGAGTATCTGGATAGTTAGGTGTCATCCAAGAGAACCACTTATTCTCTGTCACTACACCAGTATCTGGATTTTTATGATAAGACCCGCCACGCTTGATATTGTCAAACTTATTCAGCGCACACATCGCTACATACGCTTCTTCATAATCTTCTTTCTTCAACATAAAAGTACTAGATTCTATAGTCACATAGTAACCCATAACATTCTCCTTAACAATATTATCGTAACGATAGTTTATACATTTTCCTGTGTAAATATTCAGGATTCACAATCATGCCCATAATAGAACTCCTGAGCATCCACTTCATCCATTAAATCGAACACTCTGAAACATTCAGGACACCTCGCCGTTAAGTTATCCATTGTTCTCTGACCTATAAAAGGTTTATCCATCATCAACCACCTCTCGTATATATTTGTTGGTACACGCTCTCCAATGCTTTGCGCCACCATCTTCATAAAATAGCCATGCTGCTACTCCAACATTAGCTTCAGGATGATCTATAGGAAAACCCACAAACCCGGCTTTAACAGATCGCTCCATCCAAAACTTAGGTAAATGCTGAAACCATCCTGTTGCTTTAAACTTAGGATGTATGGCATCACTATAAATATCTTCAGGCTTTGCACTTGATTCACAATGAGCCAACCAAGTAAAAAACTCTCTATCTTCTGGCTCAAAGTATGCGTCAATCAACTCTCCAAGAGTAGGTAAATGACTAAGCCATCTTTCCTCATCTCCATGACAACTTCTATCAATAGGGCATTCTCCAATAACTAGTCCAGCTTTTCTCTTCTGCTCTAGGTCCCATCTATCTAAATCATTAGGGACAAAGGTGGGGATGTTGTCTATTGCAATTGAAGGACTTTGATGGATAAGTCCATCCTCTTTCTCTGTCTTTGAGACACTGTTCGCACCAATGGCATTCTGTGTAGTTATGTTCGTAGTAGTAGTTGTACTTTCCATAGTTGCCATAGTCTTTGTGGTTGGGGCAACACTTACAATGATCGCAGGACCATCTTGAATAACATGACCATCGTTTACTACATCCACACTTGCACACACACCAGCCATAGCTAGAAGTATTGCTGTAACTATTTTCAGCATCATTTTCTTTATCCTCTGTAGGGGATATGGTTTCATTGCCCTTACTCATATTGCCCACTCCCTATCAAAGTATGCCTGTTCTGCTCTTACTTCTGCTTCACCATCATGCCAATCCTGGATCTCAATATAAAGTTCATTGATCCATTCATTGGCTTCATCTTCTTCTTTAGTTTTTACACGATCTGTCATAGCATTAATCTTATACAAATCGTGATAATGAATAATCCTCTGCCAATCCATAGACCATGCTATTCCACCACTACAATTGTATTCACATGGAACATCATATAAATCACCATGACAATATTCATCCAAATCATCTTGCCAATCTGGACCGCCATGCTCTTGCCACCATTCAATAGAAGTACCATCAAATGCTGGATTAGCCATAGTGCCTTTACCACGACACCTAGTACACATTGCCTTTCTAATAGGAATAACTACTGGCTCATCAGCATGTTCTACATGAATCTCTTTATCATCAAAAAGCCAATCAAGAGCCTTAGCCAAATAGATTTGATTAGCAACAAACCCCTGCTCTGGATGTAGCTGAATACTGCCAGTATTGTAATCGCTAATATACCAGATAGGATTGGACTGATTATCAGTCGTTACCTGTAACTCATCTATTGTGAAGCTAGTTTTGTAACTCATAGCAGTTCTCCAATCTCATTCGGATCATAAAATGACATAACGAAGTCATACCAATGGTTCCAATCATCCGTTCCATGAACGATAGGAAATACCTTCTTGTAAAACCAATCATGGTATTCAAAAGACATGCTAATAATATCTGCATTAGGACCACTATCGGTGTCTATAATGAGATGATACGCAGGTCCACCCGTACCGAAACAGATATCAAATGTCCTTCTTTGATCTAAACTTAATACCATGCCTTCCAGCACTTCAAACTGCTCATCATGATCTTCCATAGCCATAAGTTTGACTACGCCCTCAAGATGAGAATCATAAGAAGCCTTAGCTTCTGCTACTTTCTCAAAGTCTTTATCCATATGTGAGTTACTCCAAGCGTTAATGATAAACTGACCAGCTGCTTTATTAGCCAGATTACTTGTATCGGGTGATTGACAACATTTCTTTACATCTGGAAATCATTGCTGTTCTTCCTTTATCATGATTGCCTTTTCTACTTCATAGATCAATACACTTTTCAACATAGAACGCAACTGACGCAGTTCAGAATCAAATGATGGGCTATGATATCTATCACCGCCACTAACGATCAAATGAACTGAATCAGCGATATGCTCATCAAATCCTATTTCAGCCATTAGAGCCACCCTTAGGTGTAAACCTAGCGTTGCGCCAAATCCTTTTGTTGCGGTTAGCCTTGCGCTTCTTACTCATATCTTATTGTCGGTATATGCATTACAACAATCCCCTTTCTTTTTTCGTCTTGACAATCCATTTATTAATGTCTTCCAGTTCCTCACCTTTAAAATACTTCCCTCTACAAAATGCGCAATAAGGATAGAAGTCATACTTACCTTCCAACTTTATCTTGCACTCAATACACCCCCACTTAGAGTTATGATGAGGTCCAGGAGGAGCCTTAGTAAACATGTATTTCTCTATCAGCATCTCCTGTTTGCTACTCATTCTTATTCCTTTCTTCGATGTCCAGCTTCAACTGCCAAACCATATTTGATAAGACAGTAATCTGATTTTTCAATTCATCAATTTCCTCTCTATGCTCTCTAAGTTTCATCTAAATCCCAATATTCCAGAGCGCCTAGAGCGTCCCTTTCAATATCAAAACAATAGTTTCTAGCTAATCATACTCCCCACATAATCTTTATAATCCCAATCAATAGTATCAAAAACCATATTTCCCGAAGACATATACTCCATTTCCGCTTCGGCTATTGATTCACCATTACCCCAAATCTTGTAACCTTGATAACACATCCCCGGCTCTTCATACCTAAGATCAAATACAAGCTTTGGAAACATCGTAGCAATAGCATTGAATCCATTAATTGGCGGCGACCAAGCGCTATCAAATCTAAACATAACTTTCTTTAGACCTTCCGATTGATCATCACAAATATACTCAGTATGACAATCAGCCCACTTGGTGCCCCAATTATTACAGCACCAATCATACCAATCTACAGCACCGTACTTTTCCTGATTACTCTCTTTTCTATCCTTATCTGGATCATCGTCACTAACCATGCCAAACGTAGAAGGCAGATCTTTTAGGTCATCTGGAACAGGATAGAGACTTTCAAGAATAGTATACTCTTGATTGCCTTCATCATTATGTACGGCTTTTACAAACCCATCAACTTCAGTAACAGGCCCACAAATGTTCAACGTATTTGTACACCAATTAGGCATCAGATAAGCCCTTCCTCTTCTTCCCAATTCTGCATCACTACTAGGTCGTCATGCCTAATCCCATCAAAGGGAATACGCAATTCAACAACCCTGCCGTCATCATTAACATCAACAAAAACAGGATACCTGCCATCACCATAACCAGAAGATGTAACTACACCGATACTGTCATGATAACCATTAGCAGGTAATGGAAACTCTCCGTAACCATCATCACCTAATGAGATATTACACACATTACGGTAGTTGCCAGACGTATCATCAAATGCATCCATAAACGCATAGCATGGATCAATAACCATTATCTGGCCTGAATCCACACCACAATAACCTGCTAGTTCAGTTCTCATATCATTACTCCTTTAGTTCTGTTAAACTCTTCTCTAAAACCAAACCAATCATTTCCCTGGTATCTGGATCACCTATGTAACAATGACCTAGCGTTCCATTTTTCGGACAGCCATGAGGCTGAACCTTCACAACAACACGACCATCTTCAATAGGAACCTTTGGGTCAAAGAAATCTATACCAACAGGATGGTAAATGTATTCTTTATTGCTCATTTCATTCTTCTCCTTCTGGTAGAACCTTGAAACTATCCCTGCCTCTGAGCAAACTTAGAGTCGAACCACTATCCCAATTAATACGGATAGTCTCATCTCCAAATATATCGTCATAACGCTCGTACAGAATCGTGCCCATATCGCCATTCTTCAATCTAGTGTAAGTATCATCGCTAGAAATAAACACGATCCTTCTCCCAGCTAATGCTCTATCAGTTGCCATTGGCAAACTCCCTTAGCTTCCGGCAATACTCATGGGCTTGAAAACCCCTACCTGTATAGTTTTCATTACACTCCAAACCCAACTGACGAACAATCATCCGCAAGAAATCCAGATTGTAAACTGCTTCCAATTCCTCTACAGGAACTCCATCAGTATAGATTGTTGTCTTGCCATGACTAAAATCCGACTTATGGACTTCAATAAGATTATCAACATCGAAGCCAACATAATGTGTAGGATCAACTAACGTATGACCATCGTCAACAATAACCCCATCATCAATAGCATTCTTGATATGTTCCCTACTATACATTTTCGCTCCTTGTCATAATCTCATCAACTGGTCCTGGGATTAAGTCTTTAGCAACCTCAACAACTTCTGCCGGCTGCTTATCGACAAAGGAAATATTCACAACCATTTCCTTCTTCATGGCATCCTGAACCAACTTACTGATTCCACCACTACTCTCAATCCCAATGTTTTCAATCAGTACCTCCTTCATGTCAATATGATGTACCAACAATGTCCGAACAGCATCTTCAAAGCTTCTACCTAAACCACAAAGACCAACCGGACCAACTTCTCCTAATAGAGAATCAATCTGATCATTGACATTGTCGCTAACAAAGTCGCTAACATAGTCGCTAACCATGTCTGAAATATCCAACTCATAGTGCACGTAATGTTCAATTGCTTCATTAGCGATTTCAGTAATGTATACATTACATCCCTCTATAAGGTTCGCATAATCAATTGATACTTCTGGTGTTCCCATTTCAATTTCAATTGGCTCACTCATTTTCACTTTCTCCTTTGCTCTTTATATCGACATCATTCTTGAGGTATTTCAAGTCGTACTCCATGTCGGCTCCTAACCTTTGTGATTCCTATAGAATCTGTCCATATACTCTTTTTCCTCAGCGTCAATGGTTGCATTCCAGCGATCCATGACTTCCCTTTGAGAGCTGGTCAACTCAAAGCTAAGTTCATTCTCAACACCTGTGTGTTCCTTAATCTTGTCGATGATATTCATCATCTCCCACCTTTCAAGGTTCTTTAGATTAGTATACTCAGGCTTCGGTTCTCTCTTCTTGTTCTTTAGAAACTCTATACCAGTCTCGTCAAGAAACTCTTCTTCACTTACAAATCTTCCTTCAGTCATTTGAAATCTCCCTTTTTTGAAGCGCTCTACAGATAGCGCTAGTTGATGTAGAAAAAACAGAAAAAGACCATCCAGATGAAAACCAATCCCTATTGCAGTTTTCTCTCCAAAGAGTTACTTTTTCTTCGTGGCTCATTTCCTTCCAAATTCTAAAATGATTCTCAGTATTCATTGCACGGCCTCCTTAAATAATAAATAGTGGGAGTGGTGGGAATCGAACCCACGATATCCAGATTAAAAGTCTGTTGCCTTACCTCTTGGCTACACTCCCGGTTCCAACCACTACCTAACAGATTTATTGATCAATTCAGCTAAATTGATTTTATCGGCGTAATGCTTCAAAATCAAATCACCCAATCGAATATCTGCTGCATCTCTAAACTCACGAGTATTGTCTACCGCTTTAGAAGCGACATGATCAAGTTCATGAATAATCGTTGCAATCAGTTGTTGCATATTTCTTTTCTCAATCAATATCTGAGATATCACTATAAGAGTTGGTCTATTATCATCGAATAGATTCAACGTCTTGCCGCAAATATGCCGATTGTTATCATTAGTCTCCATAATCCTGACAGGAACATTACATAGAGATGGGTCATAATCAGCTACACACCTATATGCGAAATTGAAAAACTCAGCATCGTCACCTTCAAGTTCAACAAATGGTGTATCAAACTGTTCACCTAAAATGGTGCGATCAAGATTCTCTTTTGCCCCTGTAGAAGCTAAAAGATTATACAAAGCTAAAGAAACAGGAATGGCACGCACTCCTCTTTCTTTAAGGCTTTCAGAGATGTCATTGATAGACAATACCTTCTCAACAACAAAACCAACCCTGTCGTATTTATCATTGCAATATTTAAGCTCTGCTCTTTTGACAAACTCTTTACCAAACGAGTTTGAGGAATCAACATCAACAAGTGAATCAAAAGTGCTGATATCAAATGCATATTGATAACCATACTCCCATATGTCATCGCCATATGAAGTACAACCAATCAAGTTATGGTCAAGCATGTAATCAACAAGAGGACCAACTCCATCAGAATCATCTGCATATTTAGTATTTCTAGATATTGTCCGTGCTATATGATATATTTCAGTAGTTGAAACATCATTTAGATTTCGCTCCTCATTCAGATCAACATGTGATAGTTCATAATCAAATGCAGACCCACATTCAACTACACTCAGTTCTGGACCATAAACCAAGATTCCCTTATGATAAATCCTAACGGGACCTCCAAGCTCATCATCAAGCTTTTTCAGAACCCTGTTACCAGACCAACCAGCAAGAAGTTCTTTACGATTCAATGAAAAGAACTTATCGAAGTTCTCGACAATCTCCATCAAATCATCCTCAGCTGATAGATATACTGAAAACTCGCCTTCAACAGGTGGACCAATCTCATCTGTATGAGATATCGAATATTCAGCACCAAACTCATAATGAGCATCTAGAGCATTAGCAAATGCCTCACGAAATACCTGAAATGGATGATCCCATCCAAGTTCACCTGCACCCAATGAATAAGATGAGTTCTTCACATAAGGTGCACCATCGGCATTCTCGTATACAAATCTTACAATCTCAATGTCATTACGATTGTCGTAATCGACATCGTATCGCATTGTGTATCCACCTTCACTATCAAACCCAACGTTTACCCATTCCCATCCCTTACGCAGAGCAAAGATTGGGGCAAACTTTGAGCCAGAGCCAAACTGGCCGATTGTATTATTATTGTTTCTTTTAGTAGAGACACCCAAAAGTTCCAAATATAGCCTTGGAACCAAATCCGATTCATTTGTTATCTTGATATACATTACCCTCTCCTAATTGATCAGCTTAGACAAAACTGGCAGAATACTGTCATCTGGAATAAACCGATAGTAACGACTATCACCAACAAAGAAATAGCCTGTTCCATCTGATTCATCCAACCACTCATCATCACTCATATCCATTTCCCTTTCTTTTGATATTTTCAATAGTACCCCCGGAGAGATTCGAACTCTCAAACCTATAGGTTACAGATTTTAAGTCTGCTGCGTATACCATTTCCGCCACGGGGGCCAAACTCATTACCTAAGCTTTCCTTTTAATTGGGATAAAGACGCTTACGCCTTTGAGGTGCATATCTCCCAACGAAGTTCTTACTAAATGCTGCACCGTCAACCTTCATCGCCAATATAGGCTTATCTTTTCCGTTTGCGTTATGCCTAGTCAAATAATGTACGTATGCAGCATACGGAATCAAACAATCCTCGTCAGTAAGAAAATGCCAAGATCCTTTGATTTTTACTAAACCAACAATAACACCATAATCACCGTCCGCTGCAATCTCATGGCCAACCCACTTTTCCAAAAGAAGATCAAACTCATGAGTAGAACAGACAGTTTCCGTAACCACTTCCTCGCCCATGTAGTGACAAATAGTCACAACACAACCGCAATCCTTTCGCTCAACTGTTGTTGACATGATTACCCCTTGTTTAGAATAAAGACTTAGACTTTCCGAAGGGATTCTGTGTCCAGTTTCCCCATCAACAAAGAGCCTATCACACAGAATCGGAACAGTCGAATCGTGCTCTAAAGTTTACGGAATTGAGAGAGAATCGCACAAGAAATCTTGACGAAAACCGTGACGCCCGTTGCAAATTTACAAAACACCCAGCATATTATACCTTTTCCTTTCCTGAAATTGAGTATATATTTAAGACGACACCTGTTGGTTTTCAAATACAGTCATTTACTAACCCCTGCGCATCTTTTCAAATACATATTTGGTTGTCTGAGAAATCTCGCTATTGAAGGCCGATCCTATTGAATTTGCAAACAATATATTGCTAATAGCTTCCTGATCTACATCAAAGTATCTATACAAATATCCACTTCTAAAGTAGACCATCAGTTCAAACTTGCCAGTTGACTGATTTTTTTTGAATTGCATCTCTTCAACAACTGAGGAATCTTCCTCTGAAAAATGAACATTGACAGTTGGCGCCTTCCATTCCCCTGCGTTACTTATCATTTGGGCTCTCTCCTTTTTTAATCATATCCATATGACTTTCCCAATTGCGAGTAACCTCTCTATAAGAGTGACTATGTGGATTATAAAAAAATTCCGCCGTTGGACCTATATCGTCAACGCCACCGGCATATTCAAATATTCTAGCAAACCAGTTCTCTGGCCGGAACCCAAACTTTCTTTCAGCAATAGAGTTAGACCTGGACATTGCAGATTCAACATCAGAGATTCCATCAACTCTAATCGCATATCTATACTCCACAATGTAATATTTTTTCTTTGGAGGCATTAGCTATCTTCCCATCAATAAGATTCAATAATAAACTCAACAAAGGATTTCACAGCCTTCCCCTCTTCAGTATTATTTTCAATCGGAAACTCTCTCGAAAAAAACCAATTGTAATACCAAAACGACACCGAAGATACATCACCATCTCTATCAAGGTCAGCAATTAAATGATAACCTGGACCACCGGTGCCAAGGCATATGTCAATCCGTTTAGTTTCTTCAGCGCTTAAAACTCCGCTCATTACCATTTCTGATTTTCGATCCCAATCGTCATCTTCATGCCATTGAATCATGCTTTCCATATGACTCCGATAAGAATCTACAGCATCATTTTCATTTTCATCTCTTGCGTCACTCATAATCCCACTCCGCAACATATCTGTTGAATTCTCGACATTTTTCTAAAAGAACTCTACGGCTTTTATTAGTTTCTATTTCTCTATACCTTTTACTTGACGCTTTAGTATCTATAATCACATACTGCTGCCCCTTAGCTTCAACCTTATATCTATTGGATAGCTTTCTAGGCATCTTAATCTCCTCTAATAACTTACTAATCAGTCCGATACATCCAATGGCATCAAATAGCCTGGTCCGTTACCTTCCATGTCACTACTGATAGCGTAAGCAATAAAACTGTCCTGATCCTTTATCTTTTGTGCAGAATCAAACACCAATACGGGCCAACACTCTGTGTATCCCATAGTAGTATCCTCGTCTACATAAACATCCACAACGGTCAATCCCTTCAGATCATCCAACTGCTTTTGTAGGTATTCTTTATCTGGGTGACTCATAGTTCATTCTCCTTAATACGGGGTATCGAAATCATCGAAGCTAAGATCATCTACTTGAACCCATGTTTTAGACTCCACATACTCATTCATGCTGCGAACTCCTTATCCCAAGTCTCGAGGACATTCTTAACATCGCCCTCTACGTTGAAGCCATAATCTGCTTCTTCAAGGTTCTCAGTCTCATAGTAAAACTCGATACTGATATATGTACCAAAGTCATGAGGATTCTTTTTGAGATCCAAATAACTGTTTCCTGGCTCTTTACCATAATGCTTACGGATTTGAGCAATGAAACGATTACCCTCTTCTTTTGCGCGACGAATATAATCATCTTCGCCCACACAAACACAATCTTCCCCATAAGGGGAAGTGTCAGCAATATAAATTGAATCTAGCATTATCTGTACACCCTTACCCATTCGTCTGAAGGAACGTATCTTTTCATCAACATTCCGTTATAATCTTCTTTCCATCTATCGCCATCTTCACCAATCCATACGATATGCCCCGAAGAATACGGAGCTATCGATTGCAAAAAAGTACACTCGTCACCATGCTTATTATTGAAACCAATAATGCTAATACCAATACCCTTCTCGACAGCTAACTCAAACCCCAAAAGATCGAGTATCTCTTCAACACTCTCAACAGTTTCATCATAATCGGCAGGCATCCAATAAAACCACCTCTCACCAGTAGAGCCACCACCTCTCTTTAATTCATCTCTGCTGTTAAGGCCTTTCATCACCTTCAATGCATCATCATAATACATTTCTGGTAGGAACCAACTACTCTCATCTATATATACATCATACCCCATAAAATACACTCCAAATAGTATTTTCGTGACTATAGTTAAATATTCACCTTCTCAACCACTGCAAAATAGCCACGCCGCAACACCAACATTATTCTCATACACCATCACCATCTTTAACAACATCATATGCCATATCGCCTACACCAAACCACCAATCAGAATCATAATCATTGGCATCATGACACTCCATGCACATCGTAGAAACAATGCTACGATATACTTCACAACTATGCAGCGTGTTCTTTTCACACAGTTTACATTCAAGATCTTCCTCCCACGACCCTTCATCACCAGATATAGCGTACTCATTACCAGTAACACCCGGAGGATAATTCCATCCAAAATCAGTCATCCTGTTATCCTTTCATCTTTAAACGGAGGATGCATCACCATTAGACCCGGCAATCACCAATGTGTTCTCACAATGATTAGACATTATTAATCTCCATCCTCTTGAACAGTTTCACACAACACTTCCAAATAATCAATCCTATCAAGCATCTCTCTAATGTGATTGACAACTTCTTCCGAAGGGCCACCCTCTTGATTCATATACATTTTTTTGAACGCATCAATCTCATGTTGGAGTTTGCTCAGATTTTCTTTCACTGATGCATAATACTCATCTGTACCGACAGGAGGAAGTCCTATTTCAACAGCATTTCGAATTTCTTCCTCTTCCGGAAGAGTTTTGCAATCAGTCAAATATTCAATATGGCGATCACAGCCTCTTTCAAAAGCGTCATCCATAGTAGTACAAACAGGTGCAATATCTTCTGCATGCTGCTTTAAAAAGGTAGCAAGAAAATATACCATATATAAAGGGAACCAATCTTCTCGCATAGCGAAACACATTGCTTCAAATTCACTTTCCATATCGCCATTTTCATTTTCACATTTTGTGAACAGAAAATCTTTAGCGGCATCTAAAATACGCATACCAGATTCCAAGAAAGCTTCTCTATCTGCTTCGTCTTCAAATAGAACTGCCAGTTCCTCATCCCATCCATTTTTAGTTGAATCACTAATCAATGGATCACCCCAATCAGACATTCTTATCTCCTTTATCTAACTCATACACGTTAACGTAATACATCAACCCTCCCTATCGGAGTCTTTTGAGAACGCTTCATCCCAACACTTAGAATGAATCCCACTTATAAGCAATTCTCTATCGGACGCTGAAAGGTTCGGGAAAGCGTTTTGGATAAGCTCTCCACTCTTCCATCGTTGATATCCATAAATCGGGACCTCTAATCTATCAAACTTATGACAGTGAAAACACTCTCGGGTTTCAATAACCATTGTTGCCGCATTCATAAATAACCTTTCTAATCTTCTGAAATGAACTGGATAGTTACTGAGGCAATCCTATTGTCGCTAGTTATCTTGGCATGAACAGGATAACTACCGTCACCATACCCTGTAGATACAACTACACCAAGGTCGTTGTTATAGCCAGAACCCGGCAAACCAACAGGACCACACTTGTCATCGGTATACAAACTCCTTCTACAGATATGATCATAGTTTCCACCAGTAGGTGTTTCACCAGCTTTAAAGTCATCATCAAAAGCATAGCAAGGATCAATCAGGACAATCTGCCCAGAATCCACTCCGCAGTTACCAACATATACTGTACGCTCACTCATTATTGTCCCCAATCAACTTCCACATATCTTCTCCTCACTCATGTAACATGGAGTTGGTCAACTCTTTCAACGCATCTAATCCATTAGACGACACTGATGTAAACCTGTC
>NZBO01000078.1 GCA_002686315.1 archaeon
AACGCCAATAAACGTTGTAACATTAAACAGAACTGCCGCAAGTGGAATCGCGAATGTTGCAAACGCTGCTGTCCATTTGGGCAAGGTATAATCTATATGATACATGTCAATTAACGCAATGGCTAATGTCAAGTAAGATGTAAACATGGCTAACACTGCTAACACACTTGCAAACGTCCCAAGTAATGGATTTGCATACAACGTCAACGCAATAGACGCAATTCGTTCATTTGGTTCGAGCAAACTGAAATTATCTACACCAACGACACCAACAACAACAAATGTAAACACGGCATACAATACGATGGGAATGATAGATCCTGCAATAATTGCTGTTTTCAATTTTTTCTTATGTTTGCCTAACTCTTCCTGCAATTCTGGCATGACAGGAAGTGCCATGTACGCAAATAACACAACACCATACGGTAAAAAGAGATGTGTCCAGTCAATGCCAGTAAGATACGATGTTTCAAGAGAGGTAAATGAAAAAATACCAATCGCCGCAACGACAAGGATAAGTAGCCCAATTAACACTAACTCTGTCCTTCCTGTCGCTTTGATACCTTTCAACACAATGAAGGATGCAATGATAAAAAAGACAAATGTCCACAACATAGGTGAACCAAAACCAATGAGTGCATAAAGCGTTGCACCTTCCCCAATTAAATACGCGGTAAGTGCACCATAAATACTAATTAACAAGGAGAACGTCATAAGATATTTTCCTGTTTTACCAAGATATTTTTCTGCATACCCTGTTAGCTGAAACTTTTTCTTTGTTCGAAGTATAATTTCTCCTGCAAACAAATTAAGAAGTAAGAACACCAAACCAAGTACAATGATAATAGCCAATCCTGGCAGAAATCCTGCTTTCGCAACCGCGTAAGGTATTCCTAAAATACCTGCACCCACGATCGTGCCAATTAACGTGGTAATGGCAATAAGTAATTTCTTGTCTCCGAGAAATCCTCTATACTCTTTTGGTACACCTCTTTTTTTGTACATGGATGAAAGAAGTGTTTAGAGTTTATATATGTTTCAGATAGGTGAATCGATTGTTCCACACGTAACCACGGAAGAGATTCCACTCTTGTGAACATACGTACCTAATTTATTATTAACTACTGCATTCGCTAACGATCTTTGTAAGATGCCATACTGCTTTTTTAGATCTTCATTTTGCCCATTTTCATCTGGAGCAATCACATGATCTAGCACATATCGCATATCATCAATAGTTCCATCTTGAATTCTTGCTAATTTCGTTGCCTTTTCATCATCCTGTATCTCCACATCAGGAATTGTCGTCCAAAAAATCCGTTTCGCATCGGCAAAATCACCACGTGCTTTCCTGGCATAATGTGCAAACGCTCGTGGATTTGCTGCAACGTGACGAGCAAGATGTGCATCGAACGTAGGTAAAATGATTTCACGATAGCTGCGAGCTCTTTGCTTGAATGCAGAGTTATCCTTCGATTCATAGCGGCTTGCAATCTCATCTCCCGCAACATATCGTGCAAAAATATCCTGCATGTTTGTATACATCGGATCTTCTGTAATGTCAGGAATATCACACATATCGGGAAATTCAATTGTCTCTTGCATCACATCACTAAGACCGGACAAAACATATGGAGCATCTGTGAACGAAACACGATTATTTTCAAGAGTCTGCGCCAACTGGGCAGAGGCGGTAAGAAGATCTTCGGTTGGCATTCCTTTCGCCTCCAAATAAAGAGCAAGGTTCCTTACACCTTTTGTGAGATTTGTATCAATAGATTGAGTATATCTATATGCACGCGAAAACGCGTTGAATTCCGCTCGAAATGTGTCGGGAGATTTAATGGATTCTAATGCAGTTATGAATCTGTTAGCAAGGCTTGTATTAAGAGCATTCGTTGTGCTCGCGTATCGAGAAATCAAAGCAGGAAGATCCTTCAATAAATGAGGTTCTCTGTCAACAACCCAAAGATATTTTCCATGCGGTGTGACGTTACATCCTGTATCGTTCAGAATTCTTACATTCGCAAGTTGACTTACATGATACAGACGTGATATAAATTCAACATCGTTTTCTGATTCGTCAAGATCATGAATTGATTTCTCGATATTAGCAGCAACATTGTCATAGACAGATCCTCCAGCAACATCCATTTTAGAGAAAGCAAGATGTTCACGCATCATCGCTCTATCGTACGCCACCACAATGTCACCGTAACTCATATCATTCTTATGTTCTTCTAACAATGATTCAAGAAGATCTAAACGGCGAGGATTTGTTCGTGCGGTACGTGCTTCATGAAGTTGCGCTTCCACGGAACCTGATGGTGTATCAACTTCCCCTTCAAAAAAGCGAGATGATGTATCCCATACATTCTGCAATGCATAAATAGGAAGAAGATCACGAAGAAGTATCTGACGTAATGCGTGTTTTGGGTTCGTCAAAAATTCGGGTATTTTGAATCCTGCATACACCGGAAGCAGAACCTTCGAAGGTGTTGCAATAGCACCACTAAACTCCCAGCCAAGCAATGGCGTTGTAACACCATCAGGTGAAAGACGAAGGCCTGAAACACCTGCAGCAACACCACCATTCATGGAAATACTTGCACCATTTGCACTAACACCTAATCCTAACTCATCACTATAGTGAGAACCTAACGAGATCGAAGAAGCATCATTTTTATTGTAAACTGAACCACGTATCATGGGAACAGGCACTACCGTTCCACTTAGATCTGGAACGATCGCATGATAGACATGACATTCTTTACCATTACGCTGCACGGTTCCAACAGCACAACCTGTAGCAAGCACAAGTGGAAGCAATTTTTCTAACATGTACTCAAAAAAAAGTGCGTATTTAAAAATGTTACCATCGAGAAGTAGTCTTTTCTTTTTTGAAGGAAGAGTGGGGATACTGGGACTTTCGAATCCGAAGAATTTAGATCCCATGGATATTCGAACCCAGATCCTCAGGTAACACCTTAGAGTTATCATCGTCTTACGACTCAACGCTCCATAACTGGAGCCCGATGTTCTAGCCAGGTTATACTATATCCCCACGATCATCTAAAAAATTCATTCTTTTATTAAGATTATTGTTTTATTTGCACGGCGTTGTGAATTTTCCTTGATAAAGAGTTTTCATCTTCTTTGTAAAACTAATTAATAAGTGTCGAGGCAGCCCTATCTTCTCTCCTAATTCTATTTCATATCTCCCAGAGCAATCTATCTTTGTTGCATCATAGGCACGACGACATTGGGAGCCCACAAGTTCACGAAGAGATGATGGAGTTCCTGTTTCAATTGCCTTTTTTGCTCTTGTTTCAAGATTAGGTGTATATGCCTTACCTATTTCTGGACGTTCTAGTGCGACACAATTATTATACGATACAACTATCGCTGGTTTCTGAGGCGGAGCTGCAGCGGAAGGACGGAAAAGAAAATATGTGGCTGCACCAAGCACCACCGCTCCCATTACAACAGGAAGGAGATATGAACGAGATTTTACAGGAAGCGAATAGGGCAAAGGTGCTACAGGAACTCGTGCAAGTCCGTCAAAAGAACTACTATCCCACAGATTTGGTCCATCATCAACTTCAGATAGTACAGGAGGAAAAAGTAATCCTCGAGAAAGCTGTGTTTCATCAGTAAGGTCAGGTGCACGGAAAGGAGCGGTAGCACCACCTTCAGAAATTCTGTCAAGGTCGGTAGCGCTTAAACTGGCATCTCTTCCATGACTTACTAAATCAAGAGGATCCGGTGCTCTAAACGCTCTTGCGATATCTCCATCAGAATCATCACCATCTACCATATCTACTTTTAAGCATAATATAATAAAAATGTTTCTATAAAAAATACATAAATGAGTGCCAGGTGATTAGTCTCTTGCGCCTCAGTTCACATGCATTCTGCATCTTCGGCTTACATTTCGTATCATTTTACAAAATAGTTTCTTCACATTGGGGCACTCATTACAGCAATCTTTTTAAGAAACCTCATACCAACACTAATAATGATAACCCTAGACGGTTCCTATGGCGAAGGTGGCGGTGCGTTAGTACGTACAGCATTGGCACTCTCCGCATTAACAGGAAAATCCTTTGAAATTACAAACATACGATCTGGAAGACCAAACCCTGGTTTGAAATCACAGCACTTACACGCAATCAAATTACTCGCCCAGTTATGTCAAGCAAAAACAAATCCAATTGACATTGGATCTACCAAATTACGTTTTGTGCCAGGTGTCGTGAAACGTGGCATCTATGAAGTTGATATTGGCACGGCGGGAAGTATCTCGTTATTATTGCAAGCAGTAACATTGCCTGCACTTTTCGCACCAGGAAAGGTAACGTTCAAAATCACCGGGGGAACGTGTGGGAAATGGCAAGCGAGCGTTGAATACATTAAACAAGTGCTTCTTCCACATCTCACACGATTCGTCGATAAAATCGAGATGAAAATATTGAAACGAGGATATTATCCTGCAGGTGGTGGTTTGGTACAGTTAGAAATCACACCCCGGTTAGCGTTTGATTCCAACGCAATTCCATTTAAAGTGTCCAAGATAATGTTAACAGAGCAGGGAGAATTGGAACATATTCGAGGAACGGTCGATCTTTCCTTAGAATTGGAGGAACGAAAAATCGGGGAACGTATCGCGAGCGCGGTGAAAGCGGGATTGAAAGAGTATGACGCGCCAATTAACATAAATGTCGAATATGCAAATACAAGATCAATAGGCGGGGAAGCAGTTATCTGGGCGGTCTTCAGTGAGCGTGGGAAAGTAAGTTATGATAACCCAGTCATTCTTGGTGGCGATGCATTAGTTGATCGAAACACAAAATCGGAAGATGTCGGGAAAGCAGCAGCCGATATGCTCAAAAAAGAGATGAAAACCTATGCTGCATGTGATCGTCATTTAGCAGATCAACTGTTACATTTCATGGCATTGTTACCTGGCTCCGAGATAGAAACCAGCGGAATTACAAAACACGCAGAAACGAACATGTATGTCATTGAAAAATTCTTAGACGTTGGATTCAAAGTTGTGAAAAACAGAATTAGTGTTGAGAGAAGGTAAGTATTGTAGTAAGTAAATCATTCACATAACTAAAATCACTATCACTTGTAAGCACAATATCAAACGTGTCCATGTATGCTTCTAGTAAATCGTCCTCATTTTCATTCAAAAATCCTATCTTTAACACAACTTTATGCTCCATTCCATCCGCCATTCTCGCGTCACCAAGAATATCTCCCAATAAGATGACATTATCCTTTCGTTCCACTTCATTGTAATATGGCGTGTCTTTAATCACATATTCATTCTTGTTAAATGTGTGCACGAAGGGTTGTGAATAGCCGGTAGCGATACCTTCTGAATCAAAGATAAAAAAGTTTGAGACAACATGCATGTTTAATGTTAACCAGCCAGCATCATACAAAAATTCTCGAATTAAATCACCAGGTCCAGCAGAGAAGACTAACGTGGGAATATTTTCTTTTGCAAGTGTCGCAAAGAATGTCGAGACACCATCTCGGAGTGTAATCAATTTTTGTTGTACGATGTCACTAATTATGCCTTTACTCATTCCATGCTTTATCATTAACGAATATCCTTTCGTCCACCACTCGTTCATTTTCTGAACTTTAACATTTTCATCAATGGAAGGATCCATTTCAATAGGGTGGTACATTGCAAATAATTTTTGTGCTTCTTCCAAGAAAACATCTGGCATATATCCTTTCTTTCGAATAAAGGAGTAAGAGGAATGTGTTCGCTCCCCATTCACAAATTTAGGTGTTAATGTTGAATCAAAATCAGTGACGATATGAAAATGGTCTTTCCCATCTTGCTGGAGCGCAGTTATTTTCGCAGCTACTGCTGCAGTATCTTTGATATGGATCGCCACCGAGTTGTAATTGGTGACTTTTTTATAAAGATTTGTGGGCATGGTAACACCAGACCATCAAAAACTATTTATACATTCAAACTATTCTTACTCCATCAACAACCAGGGGTGGTGTATATGAGAGCACGATGGAGTTCACGAACAATCTTTTTATTTGCAGCAATTGGATCGGCTGTTGGCCTTGGGAACGTATGGAGATTCCCGTATTTAACGTATAAATTTGGTGGTGGTGCATTTCTTATCCCGTATCTCATTGCACTCATTGTGCTAGGTATTCCGCTTTTACTCTTAGAGTTTGCAATCGGACAAAAACTGCAGAAAGGTGCAGTGGATGCATTTAATACCATCCACCACAAATTGAAAGGTATCGGTGTGTCCGCTATTTTAGGAGGGTTCATCGTCGTGTCCTATTATGCCGTCGTGATGGCGTGGGCATTGATATTCTTAATTAACTCATTTCAAGCAAAATTGCCGTGGGCAACAAATGCGAAAGATTATTTTTTTAGTGGTGTGTTACAAATCTCTGATGGCGTTGGCACGTTAGGTGGGATTAATTGGACTATCTTCTTCGCGTTAATTGCAGTATGGGTTGCGATCTATTTTACCGTCTGGAAAGGCGTGAAAAGTGCAGGGAAAGTAGTGGCAATTACGATGCCTTTACCAATCATTCTTCTTGGCATCTTATTTATTCGAGGAATCACGTTAGATGGTGCCATGACGGGAATTGGGTATTACCTAACACCAGACTTCAGTGCATTATTTTCAACAGAGATCTGGGTCGCGGCCGCATCCCAAATCTTTTTCACATTAAGTTTAGCATTCGGGATCATGATTGCATATGCGTCCTATAACAAAGAAACACAAGATATCACAGGAGATGGATACATCACAGCTATCGCAAATTCACTCATTAATTTATTTGCAGGATTTGTGGTGTTTGCTGTACTTGGTTACATGGCAACCTCAACAGGTGTTGGCATTGCAGATGTCGCGACTGCAGGACCTGGCTTAGCGTTTGTTGTATTCCCACAAGCGTTAGCATT
>NZBO01000079.1 GCA_002686315.1 archaeon
ATCAGACGCAGTAACAAATACGGTGTACGTTCCCTCATCTTCATATCCTGTTTTCCACTCACCGTTATGATTCACCGGATCTGTATAGGAGAAGCGAACGATGTCACCGTCTGGGTCGGATCCAGATGCATTAAGGCTCACCTCTTCTGTCTCGATAACTCGTACATCATCAAGAGGATTGATTATAGGATTCTGATTCACGTTTTTAACATAAAGGACGACTTCTCCTTCGTTACATAAATCTTTACCGCATACTTTCACCGTTAAGGGAATTGTTTTTTCTTTCAAAAAATATTTTTCGAGTCGAACAGCACTTAACAAGTCACTCCAAAACCCTCCTTTCCGCTGAATAGCGTCATAATCAAGATTCCACAAAAATGTTTTCGATCGTTGGTGTAGCACAGCACCGTCTGGCATGTTCTCAATTGAAATTGTCACAACATCTCCGTCAGGATCTTCCGTGACGATACCCCATTCCAATGTTTCTCCCTCTTTCGCAAGGAGGCTTGAAGGAAGTGTTAAACTTGGCGGTCGATCAACATCTAGTACTGTTATGATAACATCTTGTCGCTTGGTAAATTCACCATCGGTTGCTGTTACAGTAACTCTATGTGTTCCCGCGTCTTCAAACCCAGTTTGCCATTTCCCATCAACAAGAGGTTTCTCAAACGTGTAGGATAACGCATCTCCATCAAGATCTTGCGTTGGAAATTTGAGTTCTGCACGTTCACCTTCGTTTACGGTAATTGGTTGAATACTAAATGCAGGTTCACGATTAACGTTTCTCACAGTGATTTCCCATTCTCGGCTACTTTCTCGTGTTCCATCATTGACGATCACTTTTAACGTATGCTCACCGGCACTCTCAAAATCAAAGTGATATTGTCCTTGCGCTCGTTCCGTTATGAGATCATCGTCAATGAACCATGCATATGTGATAGCGTCGCCATCTCGATCTTCTGCTTCAACAGAAAATCCAAGTGTATCTCCTTCCGTCACATCAAGTTTCTTTTCAGTGCTAAACGTACTGGTAATAATTGGCGGTTGATTAGTAGGAAGAACTTGCACTTCAACACGTCCTTGTGTTGTAAATTCTCCATCACTGACGCTAAATTGTGTGACAATGATGCCTTCATCATCATATCCTGTCTGCCATTCACCTTGCTGGTTAAACGGAGGCTGAAATTGGAAGGTTAATGGGTCATCATCTGGATCTCGTACCGCGTCACGTAAACTCACCTTTTGAGACTCTTTCACTGCCAATTTTGGTTCAATAATTTCTGGCGCTCTATTTTTTTTGCTAACTATAAACAGTACTTCGTCAGTTGTTTCTTCCTGGCCATCAGAAGCTGTGATGATAACTCGATATTCGCCTGCATCGCCATACGTTGTTTGCCACTCACCTTGCTCGTCGAACGGTTCACTATACGTTACAGTTACTTGATCCCCATCTAAATCAAAGGTTTCAGGAGACAGTTTGAAAAAATCAGTTTCCTCACCCCGAAACGTTTTAGTTGCCGCGAGGGCTATATTAATGGTGATAAGGATAAGGAGAAGTACAAGGAATGTTTTTTGTATTGTGCTTGTCATTGTGCAGATTTCTGTAGATTATTACAAAATATAAAGTAAAAAAAAAGAGGTTAAAAAAGTTAGTTTCCTGCAAGGGAAACATCAACGATTTCGGGTGCTTTGTTGACATCTTCAACAAGTAACCTGATTCGTTTCGTCACACGATCTTTTCCATCGTCTGCCGTCACAGTCACGAAATATTCTCCATGATCTTTATACGTTGGCATCCATACTCCATCGTTCCCAACAGGCTCCGAGATGGTAACTTGTGTGACATCGCCGTCAAGGTCTGTCACTTCCGGTGAAATTCGAACTTCCTCACCTTCCGAGACGACAAGATCGGTTACACCAACAATTTCTGGTTTGACGTTTACATCACCAATTGTTAACGTAAATGTTTCAACACTTTCCATCTCACCATCGGACGCGGTAACTTTGACAGTATATTTTCCTGCACTTGTATGATCTGTCACGAATGATCCGCTTTTTAACGGTTCCGAGACAGTAACGGTAAGTGCATCTCCATTCGCATCTGTCACGGTAGGTTCAAAGTTGACAACTTGTCCTTCCAGTACTGACAAATCACGGACATTTGAAATAGCCGGAGCAACGTTCACTCGTTCTACGATGACTCTAATTTTTTGTGCTGTTGTCAATTTCCCATCAGTCGCAGTTAACGTGACAAGATATTCACCAGCGTCACCGTAATTCGTTTTCCACTCACCCTGATTATTAACTGGTTGTGTGAAGGTAGCCGTTACTGGATCACCATCAGGATCTGTGATTAAGGTATTTAACCGAAGTAATTCATTTTCTTTCACGCGCACGTCGATAACACCTGGTGTTGGTTCCGCTAAATCTGCGACAATTTCTTCTTCAACTGCTGGTTCCTCAACTGGTACTTCTGTTACTTCCGGTTGTTCCATCGATTCAGTGTTCGTTGGATTTGCCGCTTCTTCTGCTAACTCTCTCTCTATTTGTGCAATTTCATCAACTAAATCTGTATCACTTGCAACAGGCTGTGCTGCTGGTTCCTCATATGCCTTATAATCAACACATCCTACCACCACTATCGCAATAACTAATAATAATGAAATAATCATACTCTTTTTTATCATGTAATACACCCCCAAAATGGTCTCTTTTGTAAGTATTTCAGAATGACAACTCGTATTTAAAGATATAGCGAGAAGAGGATATATAATGGAGAATAAAGTTATCCTAAAAGAGAATCGATGAATCCAGGAACATACGGTGCATTTTCAACGGTCCATGCAATTGCTCGAGCACCCTGGTAGCTCGCAATTTGTGAAAGAGGACCTAACGTCGATCCAACTATTGCTCCAATACCTGCTCCTTTCTTTCCGCCGACGATATATCCAAGAACCCCACCAATACCTGCGTTAACGCCTATGTCATATAAACCAAGAGATAAATCTCTCTCATTTACAACTGGCCATATGCCTACAGAAAGATTGACCGCGAGACTATTAATACCCATACCAGCTGCAATACTTCCACGTACATTTTCTGGTGCAAATTCATCAAATGTTGGATCAAATACCATTGTAATAAAGAGTGGCCCCGAGGAGATAGTCACTATACGTTCCTGCCATTCCGGCAAGCCGTAATAGATTTGAACTCCTGACTTCACGATTATCAGTCGTGCGCTCTTTCCTGCAAGCGAGTCTCGTGTTACTCGACAAGTACCAGGCTAAGCCACGGGGCCATTCTCTGACAAAATAGAGGTCTGTTTTTAAAGATTACTGCTGTAGTATAGGATTATTTAAGAATGAGATCGTTTGCCCATTAACAATGACGCGAATTCCAACAGTAATATCACTTGATGCTCGTGTTTTCAGAGAATACCATCCTCGTTCACGATCCCGCATTTTGATACGTGACACCAAACACAATGAACCATATAGATGCGTCCAATTTATGTTTCCAGATGTCGCGACGAATTTTGCGCCAAAATATGCATGGCTTAACAAGAGAAGTAGCCATCTTATTATGGCGAAAGGAAGGTATGCAAGACGGAATGCACTTCCTTGTAGTTTTCTAGAACTGCAGCAACGACCTCTTCACAGCGTTGCACTCGTCCGTGGAATAGTACAAGGAGCAACAGTCCCATTTGAAGAACTGGCTGATGTTGTCGAGACCCTAAAACAATCTGGGGAGGTTCACGAATTTGGCTACTTCATGCATCGTGTACATTACACAAAAGGTGGGTCGGTACGTCAACGAGGTTGGAATGATGCTGCAGATCCTCACGCCGTCGTTATTCCCATCTATAAACGATAGAACCTTTTATAAAATAGCGTCTGTAAAATATATGTATGCGCTACACAATACTTGATTGCTACACTGATGAAGCATCTGGCTTAGGTGTACCACCGTACTTAGGCACATATCCGAGATATTTGTTTGGAAAATTTAGCAAGGAAGGACATGACGTGACGTACCTTACAATTGATGATTTGCGGTTGTGGAAGAAGTATGATGGTGTCGTTCGAGAGCCAACCGTGAAACAAAAAACAAATATTTTAGTGTATAATCTCACGCATAACAAGGCGTCTGAGGTTATCCCAAAAACAGATGTGCTTATTATCATAGTGGGCGTGCATGTTCCAGGAAAATATTTAACTGCACTACCTGGAACAATGAAAGAAGTCACTAAATTAGTGCAAGATATTCGTTGCAAGAAGATTCTAACAGGTCCTGCTGTCTTCGGCACGCAGTTGGAAGGTGGGAAGTTCGCAGAAGATATTCCACAAGATCAATTTGATGATATCATTAATTACGACGCACCATTTGAAGATATAGAGGAGTACATTGAAGAAAGTACTGATATCATTATGCAAATACCCGATAAACGCATGATTGAAATTGAAACTGGGAGAGGGTGTAATGTTGGTAAATGTTCTTTTTGTACGGAACCATTGAAGAACAACTTCGTGAATAGAAAAATGGAAAATGTTGTGAACGAAGTACAATTGTTTTATGACAAAGGTGCTAGATTTTTTAGATTAGGAAAGCAAGCTGATTTTTATGTGTCTGACAGGCCAATTGAATTACTCAAGACAATTCGAAAAAAATGTCCGGAGATAGAAGTACTTCATATTGATAATGTGAATCCAAATTCGGTTGTACGTGATAAAGATGAACTAATAACGAAAGCGATCGTGCAATACTGTTCTCCTGGTAACATTGCGGCGTTTGGTGTCGAGAGTTTTGATAAAGAGGTTGTGAAAGCGAATTTGCTTAATACTGCGCCACTGATTGCAATGAAAGCGATTAAGATTATTAACAAACATGGTGCAGTTCGTGGTGAGAACGGGATGCACCGATTCTTACCAGGGATTAATATTATATTTGGCTTACTAAAGGAGACAAAAAATTCACATAAAGAAAATATGGCGTATTTGAATAAGATTATGGAGCAAGGTCTTTTACTCAGACGAATTAACGTGCGTCAAGTAGCTGTGTTACCTGGCACGTTCTTAGAGAAGCATGGTGGGAACAAATATCTTCGGAAGAACAAATCATTGTATTGGAAATGGCGGAACGAGATTCGGCAAACAATCGATTGGCCGATGTTGAAATTAATTTTGCCTCTTGAAACGGTATTAACAGACGTCTACACCGAAATGTATGATGGAAAAACAACGTTCTGCCGGCAAGTGGGCACCTATCCTCTCGTTATTGGTGTAAAAGGCAGGTATCCGTTAAAAGAAAAGGTAACGGTGAAAGTAGTAGGTCATATGTTACGGAGTATTGTTGGCGAGATTATCGAATAGGACACGGTGTTTGTAACTCTTGTCGGCAATATCCTTGTGTGCATTTTGTCGAACCTAATTGTTCTTTCTCAGCATATTGCATGATTGAGAGTGCCAATCTTGAAGAGATGGTACTTGGTTCCCCTCCGTTAATCACGTATACTGCTGTTGCATCTCCATCTTTGTATGTTATTTGGACATCTAATCCATCTTGTCGTTCCAACCCAGGAAAAACGTGGTCGTTGAGAAGATTTTCAACTTCAGTTAATGATGCACCAAATCGTTTTGCTGCATTTTGATACGAGTTTTTGATATTTTTTTTAATCATAAAAGTTGGCGTTGCAGCAATCGCGGTTGCACGAAGACAAATTGTATCTTTTTTTTGATTAGAATAAAAATGAAGATCGCCCCATTTTTTGAATACTTGCTCTATATTACCACCACCAAGGTGTTTGGAACAACCATATTTTGGTGCTGTTGTATCAGTATGAGGGGGTGTACTCATCATTCCAATAAGAAGCGCTAAACCAGATAATTTCATATTATTATTTCCAGGATACCTATTTATAGATCTTTTGACATATTACCGTAACATTTAGATACTTCAACATAATTCTATTTCACGTGAAATGCCCAACGTGCAGTGGGAAACTCAAAAAAAGAGGTGTTCGATATAGTTTGTACGGTGTGTATTTTGGTACATATCTTTCATTTAAATGTACAAAATGTAAGAAAATCACGTTTGAAAACAAGACTATGAAACAACCAACTGTGTATTACGATGGAACTTGCACAATGTGCTCTTCTGCTATTAGAAAATATAACACAAAGATTCCTTTTGCCGCTGTTGATAGTTCCAAGATGACGAAATATCAAAAAGCATTACATATTGAAACAGAGAGTGGAATGAAAATTGGTATTGATGCACTTATTTATTTGTGGAGGAAGATACCTAATAAGAGATGGCTGGCATCCTTCGCGTCCTTTCCCTTATTCTATCCATTTTTCAAGTTGGGATATTATCTCTTTGCGAGACTCCGGCATAGATAAGTATTTTAATCTCCTCTCTCTTCTGATACTATGAAAATCACGTTATGCGGTAGTATTGCGTTCTATGCTCAAATGGAGGATCTTAAAATAAAACTGGAGCAACAAGGTCATGAAATTAAATTACCTCCTTCCCATATTCGAAATGATGTGGGAGAAGATGTGCCAGTTACACACTATTATGCGATGCGAAAAGCAGAAACGAACGACGATTCATGGATTTGGGATGTCAAAGAAGTTGCGATGACAAACCATTTTGACAAAGTTGCATGGAGTGATGCAATAGTCGTTCTTAATTATGATAAGAATGGTATCTCTCACTACATTGGTGCAAACACATTTTTAGAAATGGGTGTTGCCTTTCATTTGAAAAAGAAAATCTATTTACTTAACCCAATTCCACTAACTGATAATAAAGAGGAGATTCTTGGCATGAAACCAATTATTCTTGATGGTAATTTGACTAAACTTTCATCAATACAAAAAGGCATTTATAAACACTACAAAGGCAAACTTTATGAAGTTCTTGAAATAGGAAGACATAGTGAAACATTAGAAGAAGTTGTCGTCTACAAAGCGTTATACGATTCAGATAAATTTGGGTTAAAATCGGTATGGGTTCGACCACAAAAAATGTTCGAGGAAACTGTTATTGTTGATCGGAAAGAAGTTCCTCGATTTATGTTTCTTGATAAGTTATAAGATATGTCTACCACTAAGATAAGGTTGACCAAGAACATCATAGCCAAGAATTGTTTTTCCTTGTCCAAATACCCTGGCTATCACTCCCTCTTGAATTGTAACTGTATGTCTTTCCGCGGTACTTCCTATCCCCTCAACAGCAAGCGTGATACATCGTGCGGCATATAAAGTACTGTGATGTCTATGGAAGTATTCGCGTAGTCCTGCGCTTCCTTCTAATAAAACGGCGGCAGAAGGGTTTCTGCTTGCATTTCTAATTACTTCAATTGCACTGATTCTGTGCCTCTCAACGACTCTCACCAAATCTGGGAAATTCATCCTGATTTCTAATCCTTGAGTCTCTCGAAATTTCGTAAACATGAAGGGCTTCACTTTTAATCCCTTTATAAAGATTACTTATGATACTTCTCACCTTTCACAATAGTAAACGCTCGATACAATTGTTCTAGAAACACTAACCGAACTAACTGTGTTGGAAACGTCATGGATGATAACGAAATGACTGCATCTGCATTCTTCACAACATCTTTTGGAAGTCCTTCCGCTTCGCCTATCACAAACGTTACATCCTTATTATCCATCGTATTTTTTTTGATAAAAGATGCAAACTTCTCTGACGTGAAATTCTTCCCATTTTCATCCAACGCAATAACAAACCCTTTCAATTTACCAAAAGAATTAACTTCTTTATACTCTACTTTTGCATACTTTGTAAGACGTTTCAAATACTCATCCATCCCAGAACGAACAAATGATTGACGTACTTTTCCAATGGCAAAGATACGTATCATCAGAAATACTCCTTAATTTTGTTATGCACTTCTTCATGCACTAACCACACAACAAGCAGTATTGCATCAATCCCACTTCTATAAATTCCTGCTAACTTACTAGGACAAAACCGCATTGTATCAATATGCAGCGGCCATAAGAACGTACTATACGCATTAAACCCACAATCAAGAATTATGTGAAGGAACCATCCTGCCGCAATGACATAGTACCATTTTGCTGTATCCATGTTCTCGTTATATTGTAAAAAGAACCCAATACCTACAAATAATACTGGGATAAATAATGAGTGACTAAACACGCCATGGAGGTTAACGGTCGTTCCACTCATCCAAGATACAAGTTTCCCAATGATAATATCAATATCTGGGAGGATACCAGCAACACCTCCGACAACAAGTAAATATCGAGGGAATGCCTTCTTCCCAAAGACGTAGTGACGAAATAAATCCAAGATGAGAATCGTGCCAATGATATGTGTGACTGCAAGGGCCATGAGTAAAGAACTATGTTAGATGTTAAAAAGGTTTCTTATTCAAATTTGCCTTGTTCTTTTAATTTAAGAAGCTCCGGATATCCGTAGATAATGTTTTCTCTAAACCCAATTCCATTTTTTGTGAGAAAATCATGGCAACTTTCTTTCGTAAATTCTTCTCTATTTTTTGCAATAACTTCCACTTCAATAAATTCGCCAAGATCATCAACTGTGTCAAGAACTACTTCAAAATCACCACATTCATAATACTCTCGCTGCTTTCGAACAACGAATCGCTCGATCATCCCGATTTTACTAAAAATGCCTTTCATAATCTCTGGATTTGAAATAGTAGATTCAAATTCTTGTGAATGTTCTTCTGCCGTATCCAAACCGATTACTTTGTGATACGCAACTTCATCTTTCCCTTCCTGCTCACGTATACGTAAAAATTCTACAACTCTCTCTAATGCAAAATAATCATTATCTTTTGGGACGAAATAGGTATCAACCTGATTTACCTGTTTTACGAATGTTCCAATTTTCCGTATTATCTCACGAGCACTATCTAAATTTGCAACACGCACCTTAATCTCGATTTCAATGTTCATACTCTCTCATTTCCACTCTCTATTATATAATTTTCCTCAAAACATTAATATACCTAAACAAACTACAATTATCTATGAAAGAGGTTATTCGTACTGAGATTCTTGCTGATTTGAAAGCGGTCATTGAATTTTTCACAACAAAGCAAGGTAATCCTGAAAAATTACAAAAGATAAGTAATCATGCAATTGATGACGTCGCGCTGCACAAAGATCTTGATGTCATTTCTATTACTGTTTTGATTTATTCTATCTATAAAATGCTTCCTCAACTTCGTAAGGAAGAAAAGGTAGGTGAGTTAGTGAAAGCGCTGCAAATAGCACAGCAAGGACTGGAACAAAAAGTGTTTCGCAAATATAATAAGAGTATCAAAGTTGCATTCAAAATAATTCATGATCTTGCAGGAGAAGTGAAAGTGCATCTGCAAGACGTCATGCAAGCAGCACGAATTAAGAAGGGTTCGATTTTGCTACAAAAAGGTCTTTCGATAGGACAGGCAGCAGGGTTAATGGGTCTTTCCAACTGGGATTTACAAAGTTATGCATCTAAACGTGTTCAGTTAGGTGAACATACTGAAAGTTATCCTGCAATTAGGAGGATGAAGAAAGCATTTTCTTTATTTAATGTACAATGACAAAAACCCTCTTTTTTGATGTTTGGACGACGTACAAGCCCGAAAAAAAGGAGGTCACAAAATGAGGTGCCTTTTTTTCGATGCCGGACCGATTATCACGCTTGTCATGTCGCGGTTAAGTTGGATTCTTCCTCATCTTAAAAAACAATTTGGCGGGACGTTCTATATCACGCCAGCGGTGAAATTTGAACTCATTGATCGACCGTTAACAATGAATCGGTTTAAGTTTGAAGCATTGCAAGTGATGAAACTCATTCGTGATGGTGTTCTTGCAGTCTATCCAGACGTTCCAAATGATGAGGTGAAACGTCTTTCAACTATCGCAAACAATTCGTTTTCGATGCGCGGCAAATCAATGGATATCATCCAGAAAGGTGAAATTGAATCGGTGATCTGCGCGAAAAAATTAGGTGCTTCAGTTGTTATTGACGAACGTACAGTACGATTATTCATTGAACGCAGTGCAGGAATGAAACGATTATTAAAAAGCAGATTCAGACGTAATGTGGAACCTAATCAGCAGAAGATACAAGAATTTACATCGTATTTTAAAGGGCTTACAATCATTCGTTCTATCGAATTGGTATCTATCGCGTACAAAATGAAATTACTTGATACATATATTCCTAATGGAAAAAACGGAAAAAATATACTCGTGGATTCCATTTTATGGGCGACAAAATTTAATGGGTGCGCTGTTACAAACCATGAGGTTGAAGAGATTAGCCAATTTCTTCTTTCAAAAATCTAAGCTGGAACAATAATCTTTTTAAATTAGATCTTCTTGACGAGAAGAATGGCAAAAAAATGTATCATTTGCGAAGATCCTGCACGATATAAAATTAAAAATACGTCTGATTTTTATTGTACGCAATGTGCGAAAGATAATTTCTCTGATGTTAACATGCTTCTTGCTGTGGAAGAGGAAGCCACCTTACTCAAACGTTTTATTGACGAATCATAACATGAACTTTCTTCACTTTTTTGAGATAGACGCCATATGCTAACCCTGCAATCATTCCTGCAAGATGTGCAATGTTTGCGACATTTCCTTGGAAACTGTATCCGAACACACCAAGTGTATCAAGAATAAACCATAAAATACCTGCTGCCCAAAGTGGCATGGGAATTATGAAAAATAATAACAGTTTCAATCGTGGTAATAGAATGATTGTCACGCCAATCATTCCCATTATTGCACCACTTGCACCAAGTCCCGCGAAGATGGAACCTTGCATAATATGGAAGAGTACCGAAACAATTCCTGCAAGAAGACCAGTGCCAAGATATAATCCAAGAAACTGTTTCTTGCCAACAACCCGTTGTAACAATGGACCAAACATAAATAATGCAAACATGTTAAAAAAGATATGTGACAGTGTAATAGGACTGTGCACAAACATATGTGTCAGTAGTCTCCATGGTTCCTGTACGACTTGTACCGACGATAATAAGAATAATTTTGTGAGGTTTGGTACTGCCATTTGCAATACAAACATGATAACATTAACTACAATTAACGATCGTACAACGTCATATTTGAACATTCTATTATAATTCATATCTGCTACTTGTCATGCTTTTTTTATAAAGATTTTGACTTTCTTCATGTTTTTACAGACGTGAAATTTGTTCTTTTCCTCGACAAAACTGGCAAACATTTATATACTAATTATACTTTCTACCACGACAGTAGGTGTTTTAATTAAAAAAAAGAGGTGAGGAGATGAGAGTCTCTTTGCCATCAAACAGGTGGTAAAACTGAAACAACACGTCTTTCAAGAAGTTAAAAAATTTAAAATCCAACGATGTTGCAAAGGTTGTAGTAAACGTATTGTTGTTGAGAATGCAAACAGATACTACTGCACAGATTGTCGTGGATACTAATTCTTTTTTTTCTTTTTTTTCTAAGATATTTCTCTCCTATAGAATTAGATTAAATATAAAATAATTTATCCGAAAATATTTCCAAAGAATC
>NZBO01000080.1 GCA_002686315.1 archaeon
AAGAACCTGCACCTGCGGAAGAAGAAGCTCCAGCGGAAGCACCAGCAGAAGAACCTGCACCTGCGGAAGAAGAAGCTCCAGCAGAAGCACCAGCTGAAGAACCTGCAACAGAAGAAGAACCAAAAGAAGAGTAAATCTTTATTTTTTTAATTTCTTTTTTTATGAATTACGCAACTCAATTTCTTGGGAAAAAGTGATTTAGTGATGGTTCTTTCTCAGTAAACTTTGTCTCTCGTCAAAATCTTTTGAGAAATCATCTCGTATTTTTTTGAAACGTACTCTTGCTTCTTCTACATCTCCTTCCCATCTTTGTGATACAAAATCTATTTTCTCCATTTTCATAGGCGAGAAATTGTACGGATATTTAGATATTTCGTGTCAAACTAACATTTTTCTCATATTATTCACTTCAATCGTTTCATATCAAAACAAACCCTAAACGTGCCTGGAGAGAATTGACCGCATTTGACTTTTCGCACCATTCTAACATTATACCCAAGATCGCTACATATTTTTTTCACACGTTTCGCTTCTGACATGATATCTTTTTCATCTAAGAATGCGTATAAATGAATCCAACCTCCTTTTTTCACTTTCGGCAGGGCGACATACAAAAATGCTTCACTCGTTTTTGGAAGTGGCATCACAATTCTATCGAACTTTTTTTTCATTTTTGGCACGATTGTTCGTACATCCCCATCGCGTACAGAGATAGTATCATTCAATTTATTTGCTGCAACATTTTCAACAGCATAAATATGTCCTGCTGGATTGAGTTCAATACCCCACACATGTTTCACAGGCGAATTACGTGCAATCACTAGCGGAAATGGTCCGCAACCAGAGAACATGACAAGCACATTCTCTCCTTTCTTCACTAATTTGGCGATACGCAACCGCTCACCTGCAGATCTTGCTGAGTAATACACTTTTTCTAAATGTAACTTTAAACTAATGCCATTTTCACGATGAACTGTTTCTTTGGTCCTTTTTCCTGCAAGAATTTTGACTTTCCGTGTTCGATACACACCGGAATGCATCTTCGTTTTTTTCACAACAGTAGTGATGTGTTTATTTAATTGTAAATATGCTTCTGCAATAATTTTCTCTTTCTTCTCCAATGAGTCTGGCACTTCCAAAATCATAATAGACCCAACCAATTCTTGTGATTTAGGTAACGTCTTCAATTGATTTAAAGTCAATTTTCCTTTCAATACACTCTCAATTGTTTTCGTTCCTTCTTTTTTTGTGAAACTAAATTTTGTATTCACAACTTTCGCGTTTGGTACTCTTACCTTTTTGGTAATAGGAAAATAGATCAGATTCATTTCTCGTAGAGGGAGATAATTAAAATGCATTACATTCTTACTAATAAGAAACTGTTTTACTTTCTCTGCATTTTTCACGTCACAATAGGCGGCTAACATGCATTTACACTCTTTTTAGATTATATAAATATTGCCTATAACAATTCTGCGAGTTTCGTGATATCTTTATTTGCAACATGTGTATATATTTGTGTTGTTTTCAAATCTTTATGGCCTAGTAATTTTTGAATATATCTAATATCTACGCCTGATTCAAGCAAATGCGTCGCGAAACTGTGACGAAGTGTATGTGGAGTGACGTTCTTTTTGATGTTTGCTTTATGTGACGCACGTTTTACAACTTGTTGGATTGTTCGTTTTGAAAGTCTTCCACCTTTTATTGATGTTATAATATATCCTTCTTGTGTGATACTATAATCTTGTAAAGAATTACATAAATTTTTGTGAAGGAAAACCATTCGTTCTTTATCTCCTTTCGCTTTTCGAACATGTATCATTTCCCTCGTAAAATCAATGTCACGCCACGCAATATTCCTGACTTCATTTAGGCGAAGACCTGCATAATACAAAAGATGTAGTATTATTCTATGTTTTACATTATGTGTTGATCTAATTATGTTTTGTATTTCATCTCTACTTAAAATAACAGGCAATTTCAATGATTTTTTCGCCAGGGGTAATTTCTCTTTAAACGGTTTGTCTATAACATATTCATGAAAAAATTTAAGTGCGAAATAGACACTTCTCATGGTAGAAGTACTTTTATTTGAATGTAGCAGAAGAAATTCTCGTGGAGTTGCATTTGAAGTAAGAAATTTTTCAATGATTGTGGTGTATGCCTTTTTTGTTTTTGGCGAATATCTTCTAAGTGCGATTTCTTCACGTAGTATATCGCAAAGTTTTGTTTTTTCCGTTTGAGAATATGTTTTTACCATCTCTTCTCTATTTCCAACAAACATATAAAATTTCGCTTTTTAACCTATTAAACAACATTTAGTGAACATAAACCTCGCTTAATAGGTGTTAAATCCAATAAAATTTAAGTTTTGGTAATGATAAAAACGGACTCTCTCACTATGGAGTAAACTCTCTTCTTTAACTCTAACATTAACTAAAAGTATGGGCAATCTCCAAAAATGATACTATAAACTAAAAAAATTTCGGCACTCTTAACTACAACACTCTAAACTAAGATTCTAAAAAAGTAGGGGGCGTTTTGGTTTAACCTACTGCTAACAATTCTTCCATCTCTTGCTCATTCTGTGCAATCTCTATAACTGTGGTTGGTAATTCTCCAGGCCTATATTCTGATGGTTCTCCTTTAGGTTTTCGTGGTGGTTCTGCTGCACCTTCATCGTATGGGGAACCCATATCAATGACTCCTGGCGTTTCTGGTTTTGAATATTTGGCTTCTTCCTCGCTAGTAACAGGCATAGTAACAGTCAAATCCTGATTAAAAAATGTTTGTGAATCAACTTTATACATATCTGCTCCCGTGAGTGGCTTTCCCTTTTCATGTGATCTTTCAACAGCTTCAATAAAAACATTACCAAAACCCAATTGACCTCTATTGGTCTCAGTGATAACAGTAGGCATATCTCTTACTCCTTTAACAGTATGAAGATAATGGTACAAATTATCAGTGAAATCCTTACTATAGCAAGAATCAACCATAACAGTAACTTCCCCTAAATTTCCTCTTTCAGCGAGAGCATCACCAAACTCTACATAACTGATTGCTTCTGGTCTTCTCATCTGATCGGAAGTTTCAACACCAGCCTGCCCCTGAGAAAGCCACTGGTGATTAGGACCACCGTGATTACTAAAATGAACAGTGGTCTTCCCTTTGTCTTTACTTGTTCTTACAGTTTCTAAAAACTTTCCTTTCGCTCCAGCTCCTTTCATACTCTGGTCTGCCACATCCTTAACACCAGAATCACGTGCTAGTTGCACCATCCTGCTATTATCAAATTGTCTCTCTTCATGGGTTATAGGAATATAATATGTATTTTCATCTAAAATAACGTGGTTGGAGAAACGTGCTCTTTGCTGGATAATCAAATCAATGGCTTTAGACCTATCATCAGGGAGCCATGTCCCTCTTTGGTCTAAATATCGCTGAGCAGTATATGCTATTGAATATCTGTTCGCAAAATCTAAGCCCTTCGTCTTTTCTTGAAACTCATCATTAAAGTAAATGGTACTAAAACCAACCGGGTTAAATCCCATGTCGCTCTGCGTAGGCATTCTATCAAGCAATACTTTCATTTGTTCAGGTTTTTTCTCATGAAAAGCTAAAGTCCTCCTCAATGCCTCTCCTTTGGTGTATGGGTTTGAAAACACGCCACTTCTAAAATCAAGATTATCCATAGCAAGTTTTTGTAACTCTGGATCAATCCTTTCCAATTCTGACAAATAATCTTTCATGGGAGATGCTGTTGGCTCTCCAAGAATTGATCTCCCAGTGTTAACTGTTTTAGTTTTCTGAATAATTGTTTTTCGTAATTCATCTGATTCAACTCTCTTAAGCGCATCTGCGGGGAACCTAATCTCGTCAACTCTGGATAATGCTTCCTTTTGCATACTTTCTCTTCCTTCTGTTGCATACAAAATATTTCCCATTAATTCTGGTTTTAGAGTGCCAATTTTGTCAAGAATTTCTCTTTGAAGCTGTTGTGCCGCAGGAGAATCAATATTAGATTTATGTAAAAAATCCATTCTTTGTACCTGTTTTTCTTCAGCAGTCTTATATACCTCATCATATTTATCTACAATAAGTCGTAAAGTATCTACATCAACAGTTTTACTCCCTTCAAGAATGTCCCTAGTTTCGTATGAGTCTAGACTATCAATAGAATCAAACAACAACGAAAGTTCTGCTCCTCTTTTCTCCGTAGCAAATTTGGCTATACTTGTTGGAAGTTCTTCGCTTACCTCACCTTTAGTATTTGCTGATGGCTGTCCATTATAAATCATCCATGGATGTCTTCCTCCATATTTGAACACATGACCTATATCTGTTTTTAACCCGGCTAACTTTCCTTGAGAGATCGGTCTATCTCTACTAAAGACAATCCTCGCTGTTGAGCCGTCTTGTTTCTTTATATTCAGATCAACTTTTGTTTCTTCAGTAGGAATTTTACTAACTTCATTCCTTGCTGATTCATAGTTTGGATGCTCACGTAATTTCCTTTCTCTACCTGTTCGCCATTGCCCATCATCAAATTCTATGTATCCATTCTTGGCAACATACCCTTTTACTCCATCTATTTCACCAACTAACACCCTCGGCACAACTTCATCTATCTCTTTCACAACAACGCTTCTGTAAGCACTATCTTGTGCATCTATTTTTATTTGATTCCCATCTTCTGCTATGACTTTTAAATTGGTTTCTGGCACATCCGGGTTCCTCCATTTGGTATAAGATGAAGTTGCTTCCTGAATACAACTATATTCTACTAAGCAGTCATTTAAATTAAAATCACGACCCGTACCTGAGACAATATTAAAGTTCGTGAATCTTGTCAATTTTGAAACTTCTATTTTTGTTCCGATTGGAGTTTGATATCTGGATTCACCATGTAAGTCAATACTTCCCCTATCTCGAATAGTTGCCTTTCCTTTGAGCAGAACACCTCTCCAGATTGGTATTGGAGTATCTTGCTTAACATTAACCTCGACAAAACCACAGTTTTTGTCACCATAATTTTTACATGCAGGAAGAAGTTTTGCTGTATTTCCACCAGTAAGTTCTAAGTTGAGGATTCCTCGCGATGGTTCACCTATAGAAACCTTTCCATCTGTTACAATAACGTCAATCGTTGTATCAGAGAGACTTTCCTGTACATTCACTTTGGTCTCTAACTTTCCTCTTAATTTTACTTTCTCAACATTGCCTCTATTCTCTAAATCATATGTCAGTTCTCCATTATTATTTACACGGAAATTATTTCCACCATTAAGATCTAATGTCCTAATCTCATCAAAAGAAAACGATGTAGGTTTCTGCCCCGATGGAACTTTTGTCTCAATTCTCCCTGTTCCAGTATCAAAACTTGTAAAGTCTCCATCGATAGAAGTAAACGTAACTCCTTTTGTTTGTGCATAACTCAAAAATGCATCTTTATTTTGATTAATGTATTTTACATCTTGTCTGACAGCATTTTCATATGCTTGGGGATTCTCAGCTACCGCCTGAGGATTCTCTTTAATATATCTCATATATTCTTGTGGGTGATTTTGGGCTGCAACTAATGGATCGTTAGCAAAATCATTCTGAAACTGATCATAGGTATATGCTTGTTGTTGGTCTGGAGGACAAACTTGTCCTTCCGGACATTGTGCAGAAACAAAACTAGCAAAAAGTACAAACATTATAATAAACAACAACTTATTCTTCATTTTGCACACCTTCAATAGTTAAATACAACCATCCAGTATCAGTAAGCTCCCCTTTTTGAGCAGTTATCTCAATAATATAAAAACCAATTTGTTCTGCTGTTGGTGTAAATGTAATTAAACCTGTTTCATCAATATCAAATAATTCCGTGTCATCAGAATAAACTACTTCTTCTAATGCCGATTCTAACTCTATTTGATATGTAAATCCCTGACCAACAACAGCTATCTGATTTTCAATCGTTTTTATCTCTGGTGTTTCCGCCAACGAATCAATTTCCAGAGCGAACGAGACAAACTGTTCATTTCCAGAAGAATCACTCACACTTACTAAAATATTGTGTGTGCCAACATCTTTCTGCTGTGGAATAAACTCAATTTGACCATTAGCAGATATGTCAAATAATTCAGTATAATCTTCAAATCTAAATGGCTCATTGTAAATGTTCAAATTGTAAGAACAGATATCTCCAACTAAACAACGCTGGTCTTCTATATCCTGAGCATAATCCAATTCTTCAGTTGCCACCAATTCTGACCAATCATAACGGTTCGCAAAGACAAAAACGTATTCCTCTCTGTCTATTGGAAATTGATCGAAAACGTAGGAATAAACAACCACATCATTATCAAGATAACTCACTTCAAATGTAAAATCATTTTCTTGTGAAGCAACTGAAAGATGACCAAGAGGAACAAAGTTAGCATTTCTTTCCTGCTCAAAAACAGTTTGATCAATAATATTGTAAATATGCTCAAAATTAACAGGAAGAGTATAAGAAAACTTCTGAAACTGTTTGATTGATTCTCCTTTCTCTGCTTGAAGAGGGTAATCTAATTCAAAAACAATACTCGTGCCAAGTTGAACAGTCGCTTTCATCTCTTCTTCTACAAAACTGAAACCTTGATTTTTGAACACAACAAAATCATTGAGGCAGGATTTCATTTTGTCTTCCACATAAAGCTCTATTTGGTGAGCAATAATCTCTTTAGTTGGAAAACGTTTCTGACCAACATCAAAATAATAGGGAATTTTTACAAAAATCTGATCTTCAGCAGGTTCAGGAACCTGATAGTAACCCCCACGAAAACTAACAAACCTCATCCCTTCATTAGAAGTTCTTTGCAAACAATGATCAATAAACATCTGTATTGAGTTAAATTCATATGCTTCAACCATTGCTTCCTGCTCGGCTTCAACTTTATCTTTAGTTACACTTTTAACAACAAATAAGAGACCTGCAAATAGAAATAGAATTACTATACCTATGATTATAAAAACTGTTACCTGTCCTCTTTTTAACATTCTAACTACTAATTAAACATTATTCATTTATAAATTGAACGAACCAAAACGCCCCCTAAGATTCAAACTAAAAAAAACTAAGTGCCGAAATAAATCAATATAAAAACTGTAAGTAGAGATTGCCCTTGATGTTCTAAATCTATGTAAAACGTGAGAGAGTCCTAAACAGTATGAACCCTTCGGGTGATTGATATAAACTTAAATTTTACTCTGCGGTTTAATGTTCCTTCGGAACTTAAACCTTGTACCTCCCACTGCGTAGTCGGTAGGATTTAACACGAATTAGTTTCAATTTTTTTACCGCCTATGTAGGTGCGTACGCTAACGCTACTTCCGAAAATCCTTTCAATTAGTGCCTTCGTTTAGACGAGAAA
>NZBO01000081.1 GCA_002686315.1 archaeon
TGCTTTTTGAGGATACATGGAACATCTTGAGTTACTTGGAACGTCGCATATTTCCCAGGAAAGCGTGAAAGAAATCACGACCAAAATAGAATCTGGCAGATATGACATCATCGCCGTTGAGCTTGATAAAGGAAGAGCACACGCGTTATTGTCAGAACAACAGAACAAAATAGGTCTTAGTGCTATTTTCAAGATTGGTCTGAAAGGGTACATTTTTGTCAAAATAGGACAATTTGTACAGCAAAAGTTAGGAAAATTGGTTGGTGTCGCGCCAGGCTGTGATATGAAAATAGCGATGCAGTTAGCTGCCCAGAAGAAGTTGCAAATAGCGTTAATTGATCAACCAATCCAAATCACGTTGAAAAATTTTTCAAAAGAGTTAACGTGGCGGGAACGATTCAGGTTTGTTGGAGAAATCTTTCGAGGGTTCTTCTCCCAGAAGAAACAGATGAAATTGCTTGGTATCGAGAAATTTGATCTCCGGAAAGTACCTGCTTCGGAAATCATTGATAAAATGGTGGCGTCACTTCGTGGTCGGTATCCAAGCGTGTATAAGACGCTTATTGAAGACAGGAACAAATATATGGTCAAACGATTGGTGAAGATCTTACGGAAATATCCTGAGAAAAGGGTGTTGGGAGTGGTGGGTGCGGGTCATTTACAAGGAATGAAAGAGTTGTTGTTGAAGGTTGATGTGGTGCGGTGAATCCGTAATAACGTCGTGCCCTAGTACACAATTTTCACCCAAAACCCTTATAAAATACCCTCGTTTTTAGACTATTGGTAGTGGTGGCAGGAAGCTTACGGTGCCTAGCACTGAGGAAAGTCCGCCCACCGAGTATCATGGCCACTCTTGCATGAGAGAAGGAGAAATCCTTGGCAATGGCTCCGAAACGACACGTCTCGTGAAACTGGGATGATATGGCGAAGTTTACTGCGAAGTGAATGAGTTAACCCGTTGACATCTTCACGAGGAACGATGAAACGGCGAATCCTGGCCGGTGCAAGTCAGTATGACGCTCAGTAGAATGCTTCCATTGGATATCGTTCAACGTTATGTTGAATTTGGTCCGAACAGAAGGCGGCTTACGTCACCCTACCAACCTTTCTTTACGGAAAGATATATAAAATAAAATAAAAACTATGGAACAACGAGGATAAAGTTGTCATCTCGTGGCACTAAGCTAGTGACGTGCAAACTAACAAACATGTGTTATGTTTGCTAGCAAGTCACAAGCGCATGTGGCATATCTTTGGATGATAACCTTTGTAAAGATTATATGGCGAAAGATAACAAAATTCGAATGCCCTCAGGACAGGGAGGAATTACCAGGTATTTTGACGAATCTATTTCTAAGGTAGAATTTTCTCCGGGAATGGTAATTGTCATCGCAGTCGTTATCATGGTCATTGTCATACTTCTACACCAATTTGGGTTAGGAATTTTTACCTAGTATAACTTAATGTTGCCATTGCACGAATATCATTGACCACGTCACCTTCTCCCAAATGTTTTGGACTCTGTGAGACAGTCACTCTTGCAACCAGATCATTATCAACCAAACGTTGGTATGCAATACTTGCTGGTGCGCCACCTGCGACCCTTGGTCCAATAGTATCTTCTCCTTGGAGAGAAACAGAAATGTCCACTTGATCCCTCTCACTTAGGTCAAAATGAGCCCATGCTCTTTGTGCTTCCACCTCACTCACACCCAGATCCTTGTTGTAGTAAAGATCATAGTAAAACTTGGGTGTTGGTTCTACATACAGACCAACCCTTGCTTTCCGGTCATACGACACTTCCACAGTTCCACCTCGACCTTCTTGACGTAGCTCAAGTTGTGTTACTCCTAATCTGCCTGTAACGGAAGGATGAATTCCATCTTGTAACCTAATGGAAGACGAAAATGTTCCATCAGCAGTAGCAAATTCTTGTGTACCAGCTCCTCGAGGTATAACAGCACTCACAACACCAACCCCTGCAAGTGTAGGGATGACAGGTACACCAACTTGTTCCAGATCTTGTGGTGTTAGACCGAATTCTTGCGCTAATTCCAATTCTATATCTCTCCCACCAAATGTAGATATTGTATATTGACAATCAGTTTCGCAACGCGGATTTTCCTTGACAGATTTACGTTTCAATATTCCAAGCACACGATCTCCCACAATTTGTTGCGCTTGCTCATCATAGAGCGTAAGGTCTCCTTGTAATCTAGTTGCTTGTAGTTCCAACCTACCATCACCAACATGACTAACAGCATCTTGGAACGTGTACCCGTTTTCGCCATAGCGTATTGCTCCCTCACCTTGAAGACCAATGTTTCTATCTCCAATCACAGCAAAATTATTGTACCGATCAACCAGGTGACCACTTCCTCGCACCTCAATTCCTTGCGATGTTGTCTCCACACGTGTCCCATCGGCAAACGAAATGACCTTTGTTCCTTCTTTATCAATAAGTGATGCACCTTTATCCAGTTCAAATTTGTTCTCATCCACGACATGTACAACTGCCTTACCAGACGTTGTAAATTGATTTTTGCCAATAGAAAAACTCCTCTCTTCCTGCCCAGAACCTGCTTTCTCGATATCAAATCCTTTATCCCCACGAGAGACCACCGTAACACCTGCTAAACCAGGATCGGTAAGAGGTAACGACACACCACCATTCAGCAACATCCCGTTTTTATAAGTAGCACTCCCACTACTTAGATCAATCCCTGTAATGCCATGTTTATCTTGAATGACATCCCATGCTGCGGGAGCCTGATGAAGATCAGTCGCAAGTTCTAAATTATCACCATGTGCCCATTGCGCTTTGGTAATTTGTGATGTGATTATAGGCTTAAGTTCCGCCAAGCGTGACGGAGGTACTTTTGCCTGGGAAAATCCTGGGCCCCACGAGACTTTGTTTAAATCAACATCAGCGGAATTCAAATCAAGTGATTGTGGGTTGTCATAATCTGGAGGTGCAATCACGAATGTCATCATAAGAAGCAGGATACATACGAAAGATATTTTCCTCATTCTGCTACCCCCGTATGCATCGCAAATAAAAACTGGAACGGTGTATAATCAATAAGAGAATTCTGATCCGTGAGCAAAAATACAGACGTCTCATTAAATACTGTTACATCAATCGTCATGTTTTGGGAAAGTAAATGGAATGCATCAATATGCGAAGGGTGTTGCTGTGATTTTGTAACCAACTCTTCAAGAAATGTTGCAATTTGTACTAATTCAATATGAAACGGTTCCGGTGAAAAATCATTCATTTCTTTCATCGCATCACCGTGACGAAGCGTAAGTGGCCAGTCCACAGTAAACAATACTTGTTCATCCATTATCGTGACATCTGTAGTAGGATTATCATGATTCATTCGCAATGATTGAAATAATGTTCCTGGGTTTACAATATCATTCTCGACAAGAATGTTGTTGTTATCTGCGGGAGGGAGACAATCTTGTACATGTTTATCCATCAAACCTTCGAGATGTGATTCCATTTCTTGTACTGTCGCAACATGAGAATCACCATTATAGAGGACATAATTGCTATCAAAAAATTCTTCATCAAAAAACGGACCAACAAGTGCATCTTTCCCACCACGATATCCTAACGTGACAAGTGATTTTGCCGCAGTATCTTCAACACAGTTATCCACATATTGTTGCACATACACAGCATGCCGCTGTAAATCCACGGCGTCATCTTGTTCCAAGGAACTTGTCTGAACAACGCCTGACAAAAACAGCAACGACGCAATTATAAGAAGAATAACTACTCCTAAAACAATGAAGATACTGACCTGGCCTCTTTTTTCCATTATAGTATGTAAAACAAATACCTTTATAAAAATTCGTCATTTTTGACATGGTATGTTTCCAGGAATGAACCCCAGAAAAATGCAGGCAATGATGAAACAGATGGGTATCAAACAAGTTGATATTCCTGCTACTGAAGTCATTATTCGTACTGCTGAGAAAGAAATCGTTGTACTAAACCCTTCCGTTGCGAAAGTGAACATGATGGGACAAGAGACATTTCAAATATCTGGTTCTATTGAAGAGCGGTCGCTCGATACAACGCCAGATATTTCGGAAGAAGATATCAAAACAGTTATGCAACAAGCAGGCGTTTCTGAGGAGAAAGCAAAAGAGGCTATCGAGGCACATAACGGCGATTTAGCTGAGGCTATCATGAGTTTGGCATCTGAAGAGTAAGGCAGTATACGTTTATGGTGTTAGTTAGACAATGCACTTTTCTGACACGAGGGCACGGCGTTATTACGGATTCACTGCGTTCCCCGTCGCCTCATTTGGCGCTAGTGTCAGTGTATGTATTAAACATTCATACCATAAATAAGAATAAAGTTTTATATAATCGATTTCTCTCACTCTTACTATGACCTACGAAATTGCAAGAGCGAAGGCAATCCAACAATACGATGCGGCATTTCATCTTCTTAAGGTAACCTACCCTCTCATTCAAGATCCAAAATTGTTAATGGGAATTGTCACTAATATCTCCAATTCCTATCAGGCTGCAGTCGAGGCTATTTTAGCATATGAACGGCAATTACAACTTGTCCCTGCTTATGGAACGAGATTTATCGAAAAATGGAACACCTTCCGTGCGAAATCTGCAACGAGAAATAAAGTCGACAATGTCCATTTAGATAATGTAGAACGATTACAAGAGATGCTCCAAAAACATAAAGAAAGTCCTGTTGATTTTAGCAAAAAAGGACGATTTGTCTTAACGGGGCAGGATTATGCGATCCAAACAGTTGGTGAAAAGGAATTACAGGAGTTTTTGAACCATAACAAAGCGTTCCTCGCAAAAATGGATGCGATAGTACGGCATAGATAGCATTTTGAGGGTATACTGTATATATTGTATAGAAAAGCATTTAAAGGTGAACGCATTTCTTACTCACTTGCCAGGAAGTACTATGGATAACGAGAATGACTACCTTTTAGATGCACGTGAAGAACTTAAGCGCTTAGAGCACATCATATTTGTAAGTTTAAAGTATACACGAACTGTCGATGTTATAATTAATGCACTTAATAGGATGGTGAGTACGTTCGATTATGTTGTGGAAGGATTTTTGCATAAAGCGTTAGAGGAGGGAACCATTGAATCCATCCCAAAAAGTCCCGCGCTTCGCGCCAGACGAGTTGCGGAAATGCATGCAGACGATTTACAATTGCAAAAATACCTAACATATTACCGATTTCTAAAAGAAATTTTGAAGTTACCACATGAAAAACGAGAAGAATACCGGAGGCATGTTACCTACATTGTCGCGCTGGAAAATTCCACGGCAGAAATAAAGATTGACAACTTAACCCACGCTGAGAAATATATGCATGAATTTTTACGGTACACATGGAACAAAATCATGGGTGAACCAGAACAGGAAGAGAAAGATTTGTAGGTTTTGGATTCAAAGCAAGTGCCCCATTGTGAGAGAGCTAATTCTGAAAGATTCGACGAAATGTAAGCCGAGGATACGGAACGTATTGTGACCGAGGCGCAAGAGATAGTATCACCTGGCACTTGCGAAAAGTATTCCTCTAGTTTCTAGTGAGATAATGTTTTTATAGGCGACCGATATTACAAAGACATGGAATTAGCAATTATTGTACAACAAAAGAGTTTACTGACACATCCCTTCTACCAATTATGGTTACAGGGAAAATTACCTATGAGTGCATTACAGAAGTATACGACACAATATTACCAATTAGTGGAACATCTCCCAAAATGGATTAGTTTGTTACATACCAATTGTAGTGATATTTCCACTCGCAAGATTCTAATTCATAATTTAATGGAAGAGGAATTGGGTGATGGGAATGGTGGTATTGCACATACAGATTTATGGGTTGATTTTGGAGAAGAAGTAGGAGCGAGTCGAGAAGAGGTTATAGAAGGTGCATTGTTACCAGAAACGAAAGAGGCAATTGAGACTATTCAAGGATTATGTGCATCGTCCCTCGGTGAAGGCGCTGCTGCGTTGTTTGCCTATGAGTCGCAAGTTCCTGCCATTTCAGAAGAGAAAATTGGTGCGTTAGCACAATATGGTATTACCAGTGCAAAAGCATTACGATTCTTTGAAGTGCACAAAACCGCCGATATTAAACATACGGCAGTGTGGGATGCTCTTGCAAGGAAACATAGAACTGGGAAAGAGGAGGAGACTGCAGGAAAGGTTGCAGATGCGTTGTGGACCATGTTTGATGGAATGTATCGAGAGTATGTTCCGGAAGAGCTGAAGTGTGGATGTTAACAAAACAATTAAATACCTTCTCACTCTTTTCTTCTAAAAAGAGATGGTATCATGACGAAATTTGTTGCAATCGTATCGGGAAAAGGAGGGACAGGTAAAACAACATCTGCGCTTAATTTGGCGCACGCGCTCGTCTCACAAGGACATTCTACCACTGTTGTTGATGGAGATTTAGCAACACCAAACATCGCGTCAAGTCTAGGGTTAATTCAACCGAAACATACTTTGAACCATTTTCTTCGTAAACAAAAAAGTTTGAAAGAAATCACCTATAAACATGATTCTGGCATTTCACTAATTCCTGCGTCTCCCGCATTTCACGATTTTCAAGATACAAGTTTACAAAACGTACGGCGATTGTTTAACCAGTTACATGATACTGCAGACTTTGTATTAGTTGACGCGCCAAGCGGGTTAAGTTATAGCGTGCATCAAATATTGAAACATGTTGATGATGCCATTATCGTTGTGAATCCGACACGAAGTTCGATGTTAGATGCATTAAAAACAATCAAATTAGCACAACAGTACGATACCATGATCACAGGCATTCTTGTTACTAAACATAGATGGGGACGACATGAATTGTCAATCCCAGAGATACGTGGAACACTTCATTACCCAATTATCGGGACAATTCCTGCACACCGTAAAGTACGGAAAGCGGAACATCACAATCAGCCAGTGAGTTTCTTATATCCTCGCTCAAGTCCTGCGAAAGCGTATAAATATGCGGCGATGCATCTTACGATACAATGAAACATCATACCAAACAAGCGTTACAACAGAAAGGATGGAGTGAGGACGATATCAAGAAAGCAGAATCTATCCTTGACAGATCCACAAAACATGATCAAAAGATGAGTAAAATTGTGTTTTGGAGTGCAATGCTAGTTGTCGTGTTTGGGAACATTCTTGTGACTGCAGCATTAATCCCGTTCTTAGGCGTGTTCCCTCCTATGATATTATATGCGACGATTGGCATACTAGGATTATTAATTGGATTTGTCTACAACTTTTTGATTCATGACATCGCACATTTACAAAAGAAACATCACATCATTGGAGGGATCCTTGTCCCAGTATTGGCAGTCGCGAACATTTTATTGATGTTGATCATTTCTGCTCAATACCTTCCGCCGGAAGTGCCGTATAACCCGTTCATCACAAGTGGTGTATTTATCGTGCCATTCTTACTTCCATATATTATAAGTAGAATTCGTTCCAAAGATCCTATTACTGGATGAATGTTTCAAGGTACTTGCAAAGTTTACGGAAATGTTTGGTTTCTCGAAGTTGGTGGTCTGCTCCTTTTATGATAACTAGTTTCTTTGGTTTGGTTGCAGCAGTAAATAAGTCACGTGCATCTGTAATAGGAATATGTTGGTCTTTCTCTGGATGAATGATAAGCACTGGTCCGTTGAATTTATGTAACGAGCCAAGGATGTCAAGTGTGAAAAATTCATCGTAGTATGCTTTCTTGATTCTTTTCTTGTGGTACCATTTACCCGGTCTGTTATATGTTGCATATCCTTTCATCCAAAACTCTCGTACTTGTAATGGTGTGAATTCATATTGCACAGCGTGTTTCAATTCTCCTGACGACGCAATGAGAACAATTTTATCGATACGTTTGTCTTTATGAGCATAAAGTGCAATGTTGATAGCACCAGTTGAATGACCTACAACAACCAGTTGTGTATATTTATAGTTAGATTCTAAGAAATCAATCGCTGCCTTAATATCTTTCAATTCGTTGCTAAGTAATTTCTCTTCAAATTTGCCGTCAGAGTTGAGTGTATGGCTAAAATTGAATGCCATGAAGAGATAGTTTGTTTTTTCAATTGTTTTGGAAAGTCGTGTTGTGGTAAATCCTTCAATGTTACTTGGAAACCCGTGGAGGAAGAGAATTGCTGTATCGTATTTCTTGGGTTCGTGAAGAATGCCACGAAGTGTTTGTTTTCTGGAATTTTTGAATGAGATATTAGTGAGCATGAAATTTTCGTACCCTTCTATTTTATAAATGTTGAGGATTATCGCTGCCGGTGGAACCGCGCATTAGGGAGATACTGGAAGCATACATCTCAACATTAGAAGAACCTGAGCCTACGTTCGCCTACGTGCAAGGGAAAATATTTAATGCAGAGATAGCAGCACAATTAGGCAGAGAAGTGGAAGAGATTGAAATAGTAAAACGAAAATGGAACGATTTTTATCTACTTGTTCGTTCCAGTAATGGGCCTCTTACATGTATCCAATCAACATCATGCACACGTGAGTATGGGTTTGGCGAGCTGTACCTTGCGCAGACAGAACGAATACCTCACACACGCTATCGAACAATACAAACACTCACCAGATTGGAACGAATTTGTGACAAGTGATGGAGTAGCATAATGTTTAAATAATTGCAGGATGTCAAAAAGATATGTATTTACCACAAGGAATTGGACAACTTGAACGACTAACCGAACATAATTTACCAGGGGTTCTTGATGCATATAGTGGTGGAAGACGACCTACTGAAATTAAAGTGCCACTGGATCGAATGGGGACCTTAACACGAAATGTTCTCGCGCCCGATCGAGAAGATGTACAGAAAGAACTTCTCCTGTATGATTTAATGGAATTGGGGGAAAAACATTTTGAGAATCAATGGAATGCGCCTAGAATACGGGAACATAACGGTGTGTACTCTGTTGAATTACCAACAGAAAGTATATGTTATTTTAAACAACGAGCAATGACGACGGATACAGCGTATGGTGAATACGCTATCAACACAAGACAAGAGTCGCCATCCGATTTAGTACGTGCTGCCGGGATCGGTAAGTACCTTGGTCCATCTGGTATACGAACGACAAAACGACTGCTCAGAAGACGATTCCCTTCACCAGCAGAACTATGGAAAAGAGCTGGAATATAACAATTTCTTTACTCGCCACTTAACAAAATTTCTATAACTGCAGCGAATGCTGGTCGTGCTATTAACACACCAAACGAGACCCCGGCAATGGTAATTAACGCAAATCCTTTCAACAATCCTGCACCTGCCCAGAGGAGAGGTAACATACCAGCAAGTGTTGTTAAATACGCTCCAATGACGATAAACATCGCATTCTTGATTCGACGTTTCCAACTACCAGTATTCTCACCACGAAGTGTTTCATCCGTGATAATGATGAGATGATCTACTCCTGTTCCGGCGACGATAATGATACCTGCGATACCTGCTAGGTCAAGGTTCCAGCCAACAAGTGATGCGAACCCTAAAATTAAGACCAACTCGGAGAGTAAGGTAAGCACCATTGGAATAACAACTTTGATTAACCGATATCGGACATAGACAACTAAGATGACAGATAGAATAGCAAGCATTCCAACAAGAAGGATGTTATCTAAAAATTCTTGACCAAGTGATGCAGAGATGGAATCTAATTTCACCACTTCCAACTTAACCGGCAAACTTCCTGTGATGATAACTGTCTGCAATTTCTTCATTTGATCAAGCGTATCCGTGATTGCTTCTTGCTGACTCCTTCCTGAACCAGATCCGGTAATTTGGATACTTGGATTGTTACTTCCTTTCAAACTTGCAGCAATTCGTAATGTATCAACTTCAACATCATCGAGAAATAAACGGAGATCTTCACTAAGATATCTTCCACCGGTTTCACTTGTAACGATTGGTAAACTGCGTGTGATATCTGCTTGCCGCTGCGCGGCAACACCACTTAACGTGATTTCAAAGAAAAATTGACATGAATGAGAACTGCCGCTACCTGAACAACCGTACTGAGGATGGATTCCTGAACATTGCGCACTTCGACATACATATGTGATATCTTTATCTCCTCCGAAAAAGACTGTTTGATTACCGATTTTCGCTTCAAACTTCCCTTGCTTTGCTAATAACTCTTGAACTTCTTGCTCGGTAACGCCCGCAATTTCAATAAGAATAAAATCGTTGCCTTCCAGATCTGCAGCAGAAGTCACGATGATATCACTCAACCCATAGACGTTAAGTCGCTCTTTCAAACTTTCAATCGTCGTGTCAAGATCTTCTTCAGAGATGGGTTCCATTGGTTTAAGTAACACACGCGTTCCGCCTTCCAAATCGAGACCTTTCCGTGAATTGGATGTTGGTGCGTCATAGACTCGTAACCCAAGATCATTCTCACCTTTTGGCGTGATAAGTGTATATGTTGCTTTATCTGTCACGACCCGTAACGTCACGTTAGACGGAACTGTCTCCAGGTACTGATAAAATTGTTCTTCAGACGTTACAGGCGTCGTATCTAGTCTGACTATTCGTTCTTTCTGAAGTGGTTGCAATTTCGCAGATGGATTTTCGATCCCGCCCAGTGCGGCAGATGAATTAGGTGCGACACTTCGAATGGTGACACCGTCATTTGTAAACTGCGGAATAAGACCACCGTTAATACTAAAGTAGGAAAAAAAGAGGAATAAAAGCAAAATGATTACTTTCCAATTTGTGAAAATCTTTTTCCAGTTCATTGGCCACCTCGTTTCTTATCAAGATATAATCTAAGCACACCTACGTTAAAGACGTACGTCATCAAAGTATCAACA